>PWGR01000056.1 GCA_003554565.1 Clostridia bacterium | reverse complement strand
CTCATCGTCTGGGAATACGGTGATGCCTTCAATCTCCGCGTAGGCGGGAATGGTCAACATGGTGGCGGTTGCATGCCGGGGTCAGGGGTTACACATGGCGGCATGCCTCTCCTTTCTTTACGGGTTGACGCTGACTCACCGCGGGCATCGGGGTAGCGGGGTCGGTTTGGATGGGGACGATAGCCTCTCACGGTATTGATATGAAGGACCTGGGTAATATTTCTCTGTGGGAGCGTCTCATTCCTGCTTCTGGGGGGCGTCAGCCAGGAAAAAATGCATGAATCGAATCTCTATCCAACAATGAAGGCCTGCATCACCGCGTCCAGGTTGGGCAGCTGGCCTCCTCGCCGCATCCTTGCTCTCACTAATGGCACCAATCGACTGTCAGTCATTTCACTCCCAGCCTCGGGCTTTTAACTGGTCATCCAGTTTGAAGTTGGCGGGAAGACGGAAGATGAATAAAAGATTCTCTTCCGCCGGCCAAGTCTCACCAAATGGTCTAAAAGTGACTCTCCCATAGAGAGTGTTTGCCTCATGTCAGTTGGCCAGAGGTTGTCCCACTTGATGTGGTGTATATACACAAATCCCTCCATCGCCGATACGGACAATCGGAAGCCATCCGTTGGTTGGTATCTACTACCTCCGCAACCTCTCCTCCTGCCTCTTGACAACTGAGAGCCGCCGCGGTGTCAAAGCCGATGTGGCAACTGGCAGTCCCACACCCCCCGCACTGACACCCTGATTCGAGCTCGCCCCCCAAGGAGAAGTACCCCAGCTCGACGTACGCCGAAAGCCCGAAGCACGGGCCCTCCCCGTCGATCTCAGCGATGTGCCAGCCCCACCTCGAATCCGGCGTAAATAGTTTCACGTACAGCAACGGATCCTCTTCGCCCTTTGTAGAGTGCATAAGAGTGCCGTCAGGGCGGAGCTGTAGCTCGTACAATCCATGGTGCGCAGCAAAGATCCAGATGGTGTGCTCCGGTGTGTATACCACGATCATGACCTCGCCCGGCACTTCATCCCCGACCTCCGCAATGGTCTCGACCACTGCATCCGAATCCTTATCAACGATTTAGTGCATCTGAAAACCACTTAATCGCTGCCTCACCGTCTTTCTGTGTGATCTCGTCTGCTGAGCGACTATGTCGGATGCTATTGCGGAGCTCACCGAGCTGTGCGAACCGATTTACTAACATCTCCTTGTTCTGGAACCACCGGTGAAATGAGGGCCAGAGAGACGTGTTATTGATTATGGCCTCCAAATCTCGTAAGTCGCAGTACTCCAGGTGCCCGGCTAGTGTACAATAGTGGTCAGCATCTAGTCCCGGATTCTTCCTTAAAGCAGTTCGGATTCGTTGCTCGGCCTTATCTTTGACATGTGACGGCAGTCTCTCCACGGAATCGTCTAATATGTTATCGATCAGTTCTCTGAGATCAAGTTCTATCTGCTCAATATGGGCATCCAGCTCTTTTAGCTGTGGTGACAGATCCAAGCGGTTCTTGATTATCATATCCTCTATAGCCTCGAATATCGTGCGTTTTCTTTCATCGAGGAAGTCTTCGAAGTCGTCTAACGAGAACGGATTGCGTAGCAGGATGTCGAACGCGATCGGTGAAATGAAATGTGATTCCAGTATGGCGCGAACTGTTGCCTCTTCGTTCTCCTCTATGAGCTCAGGGATGTACTCATTCGGTAATCGATTTCTGATTACTTTGCGATTGGTCTCCGTTGTGAGCGGTGTCCGATTTAGTACGGAATCGACCAAGTTTCCAAGGTTGTGTTGTTGGCCCCATTCCTTTGGTATGATGTGATGATCATCGAGATCTTGGTAACTTGGTACGTTCCCCGTCATCCAATCCCGAGCGCCACGTAACACCAGCAGGTTGAATATTCCGTTGTAGATTGATGTTCCGCGTTTCGTCTCCCGCTTAAGGTCAAGGGTGCGGAACTGCGATCGAAATTCGCTGATAAGACCAGGTTCGGCTGCATTCTCGTCAAACCAAGCCTTCACGTCAAGATAATCCCTTGCAGTTGTAGACTCAACGGAGCCCGAGTAGCGATTTGTGAATATGCTTGCCCAATACCACTGCCGAATCTTCCGGGACGCCTCAAGCTGTCGGTTGGCCGGGAGAGTACGTGCGGCTACTTGAAGAGCCGCAAAAGCGGGTAGGATGGATACGTAGGGGAGATACCGAGGCGAGATCGCCCCGTATTCCTGGGGGTGCCGGAGGAGTTCAATGGCTCTATCGAGTGCATCTACAGCCTTCCGCCAAAGCTCGTTGAATTCCCTCTCATCCTCCACCAACACTTGTTTACGCAGAGAACCATCACGGTTACGAACGGTTTTTTCGTGTCCGGGTAGTAGGTAGTAGAGGTACTTTGGTGAACAGTAGGACTGTTTAAGAATAGACATAACCTGCAAGACATAGACATTCATGCGCTGTGATTCGGCGAACTCCAGTCTAGGTTGAGCGCTTCTCCACATGTGTTTGAGCTGCAATCCTTTGGGTTTGAGTAACGCATTCATCAAATCGAAGATGTCCAACCGCACACCTCTACTATTGATTTGAGTGAATATGTCACAAACTTTGTCCAGTTCCAAGTCGCTATCAAGCTCGATGTATGCAATTTGATACTCTTCAGTTATCCCTTTCAGGTGTTCGCCGAAAGTAACGGCGTAGTCAGCCCAGCTTTTTGCCTCCTCTGCTTCATTAGTAAGACCTTTCTCTGAAGCCTCCTCTGCTCGCTTCCTCCAGTATCGTTCGTAGCCCTGGACCCAGTTCGCGAGAGCAAAACCACTTTTTCCAACTACACGCAACGGAAACAAGTGTTGGGCATATTGCGCCTCATAATCCCTGGTGAGGAGTTTTTCGCTCTTCTTTGTCCAGTCATAATCGAAGGCTTCGTCGAAGTCTCCCATCATGAACTCATTAATTCGGATGTAGTACAAGAATCGATTGGCTCGACCCGGTGCAGATACGTCTGGTGCTTTAAACGTGTAGTACATGGCCGTTAGTCGTTGTTGCCCGTCGAGCACTATATGGTCTGGACTACCCTCACCCCGGTAACCATAGATGGGCTCACAAGCAAGGTCAGTAAAACTCCTGTCTCTGCCTTTCCAGAGGAGTAGGCTCCCGATATAGTAATCGAGGAAGATCGAACGCATAAGATCGCGGATATCCCATGGCTTCCACTCAAACTCTCGCTGGAAATCAGGTATCACGAATCGACCATCACTGAGACGGTTGATGATGACATTGAGACTTGCGTGGTTAGGCTTCTGTGCATCCTTCACGGGTATTCCTCCCAGGTTCTTATGATGCCCGTGCGACGAAGAGATTGGGCGTTAGAGGTCTCAACCTCCGCAAACACTCGACGCGGTGAGCATTGTCGCTTCCGCCGTGCCCTATTTCCTAGCAAGATTGATTATATGCTAAGACCGAGTGACAACACGTCCCGTTCTACTTCCGGATACAGCGCATTCAGTTCCTCTTGAATGTCCATGGTTTCCTTCAGCGCCGTGGCTATCCAGCAGTGAG
>PWGR01000217.1 GCA_003554565.1 Clostridia bacterium | reverse complement strand
TCTGTGAACGGTCTGGGGCACCGGTATCAATCCTGCATGACAAGGGAAGCGGGCGAATCTTGGAGAAGCCCAACATCACAGGAGGTGATTTACTGTGAGGTTATGCATTGTTACGGGAGCACCTGGATCGGGCAAAACCACACTTGTGACCCGGGTCATAAAGGATAGATGTTTTCGTGGTGCGGCCGGATTTTTCACTGAAGAGGTGCGCGAGGAAGGACGACGTGTAGGTTTTGATGTAGTAACGTTGGACGGTCTGCGCGCGCCCCTGGCGCGAGTAGGGCCGGGATCCCCGCACGTGGGCAAGTATGCGGTTGATCTGGAATCCTTTGAAAAGACCGGTGTGACGGTACTGGAGGAGGCGCTCGACCTCGGTATGCGTCCGCTGGTGGTCGACGAGGTGGGTAAAATGGAACTGTATTCGGAATGGTTCTGCGATGTGATGCGCCGGATCATCGATGTGGGCTGCCCTCTTCTGGCGACTGTGCCGCTGCGGTCCCGTCATCCACTGGTGGAGAGTCTCAGACAGGACACACGTGCCAACGTGTGGCACGTCTCGCGAGATAATTTTGCGCAGACGGCATTCGAGGTGCGGGGAGCGCTGTTGGACTCGCTCAGAGCAGGAGGTGCGGAGTGATCGCGGATCTGGCATGAAGATTCGCTCAGCTTCGCCCCCGCGATCACTGGTCGTTTGCATCTCATACGTTGATCATCTTCCATTTACCGCTCAGGAAGCGACGGGAAGTCAGTGCAGCACGCAGGCACTGGTCTGCGGCCATTCCCAGCCAGGCTCCCGGCAGACCCCAGCCCAACACCACGCCCAGAATGTATGCGATTACCAGCCGGACGCCCCATATTCCCACTCCGGTGGAGATGAGCACGAAACGTGTGTCGCCGGCTCCGCGCAGTCCTCCGCCCATAGTGAAACTGAGGGCTATTGCCGGCTGGACTACAGCTATTATGCGCAATATGACAGTACCAAGGTGAATAACAGTGGGATCGTCAGTGTACAGATGGATTACGGAAGGTCCAAATATAAATAATCCTATCCCAATGGCTCCCATGGTGACAGCGGCCACCCTTGCCGTTTCCAACCCGGAAGCCTCAGACAGATCGGGGCGGCCAGCTCCCAGATGCTGCCCCACCAGTGCTGTGGCGGCCACAGAGAAGCCAAATCCAGGCATGAACGACAGAGATTCTATGTTCATTGCAATCTGATGAGCAGCCATGGACAGCGTGCCCATTCCAGCCACCGTGCGAACGAAGATCAACTGTCCGCTCCGCAGAATGAGCTGCTCCGCTGCCGCCGGCACTCCAACATTGAGTATACGCCGGATCACCCACATGTCCCACTTCGGTATCAGGGATCCCCTCCACTTGAGATTAGTATATCCGCGCTTTATTGTATATCCAATTATGAGCACACTGAGTGCTCGGGTGATGATAGTGGACAGACCAGCCCCCACCACGCCGAGCTCTGGAAAGATCCACACTCCGAAGATGAGCAGCCAGTTGAGAAGTACATTCAGGATGTTTGCCACACTACGGGCAAACATCGGGGTGCGTGTGTCACCCGAACCGCGCAGGGCGGCGACCATTATGACTGTCAGGGCAGTGAAAATCATTCCGGATATGATGACCCGGAAATACCCGGTGGCCATGGGAGCTACGTCGGCTTCTACACCCATTAGAGCCATTACGTTGGGTGCTATTATTATAAAGACAGCAGATACGATGCCCCCCATAATTACAGCCATGCCCACGGACTGCCTCATGACATCGCCGGCCGCGCCAGGCTTTCCCGCCCCGACCAGGCGGGCCACGACGGCGGTGGTCCCCACTGCAAGGGCCTGAAATAGGGCCATCAGGAAAAACGAGGGTTGGTTGGCGATGCCAATAGCTGCAATGGCTGCGGGACCCAGCTGCCCGACCATGATCATATCCACAATCTGCGTCATGGTCTGGAGCACCATCTCGATGATGGCAGGCCATGCAAGGCTCAGCATCTGCCCTCTTATCTGGCGCCGATCCAGCTCTTTCGAGCAGCTTACTCCATGTTCCGCATCCCCGTCGGTACTTTCGGGGTGATCTTCATCATGCACTATCGGTTCTCCTCTCAAAGGGGCGCAAGTAAGCATTCCATTGTTCTTACCTGGCCCACCGCACATCTGCGCAATGGCGGATTTCGGTACAGCCCTTCCTGTCCGGAGCGCAACGGCCCGACAGGGGGTGGAGTCCCACCCATGTTACTTCTGGCAGCACTCACAGGGGCAAGCACCAGAGTCTCCAGCTTCTTGTAAAAGCGGGTCAGCTTATCGGTGAGGGCAGTTTCTCCGAATGACTGCACTGCCGGTCTCCCGCTTGAGTTGACATACACGATTGATCGCTCCTGCCTTCCGCGGATCCGGCTTTATTACGGAGAACGACGGCGTGATCATCAAATACGGGGATATCGTGTCACCGACATGATGCTGCCGATCAAACTCATCGTCTCGCGACGTGTATTTCAGTTAGTCTATCATCGACCCCGTTGCTCGTCCATACAGAATTCAAGATTCAGCCTGCCCGGTTGAAAAGAAGGCCAAAAGGGATCGACTATTCTTCATCGTACAACATAGTTGTCAGGCGGTGTAAGTAAGAGAGCAGATGGAGGAGATGATTGCCCGCCGTCAGGGCCTTTTGCAGCTCGACATTATTCGATCCCGCCGGTTTACTTATCCACAGTTTATGCACAATATGCATAATTCGGGGTCTTGGATCCGCTTCAACGCAAAATGTGTCCCGGACAGGTAAGCATAATGCGGGAGGGATGGCGGAATCAGCCCCATGCTGGTGCCGACCGAGATGCCCGTCAACGAAGGAGAATTAGTTATGAGAATCGCAACTGACAGACAGAGGCAACCAAAGGCTGAGTGGAGAATTCGTCGGCATGGATGGGTAGTAGGGGTGAAAGAGGAAGAAAGTCATGTCTCAGCAAGGGGGTGCGGGGCCTGGCGGGGAGCAGCAGAGATGATGCCATGGGAGTGGCGCAGGAGACCGTTATCTGGTGGCGAAACGACAACCCCCACTTTCAGGCGGAATTGAACCGGCGGTGCCGGGAGGTCTGGGGAAGACTGGAATCAGCTGCGGACCCTGGTGTCGAAGGCCGCGAGTGTGCTGGAGGAAGTTCTGGACACCCGCGCTGCGGGATACACCCGCCCGCGTCCATCGCAGCCACCGAAGTCCTGAAGCCGTTGACTCTACGGCAATGTACAGCGCCCCGACGGACCGGAGGACCGCGAGTTGGTGATGCGGCAGAAGGCGGAAGCGTGGGCCGGACGGGAGTATCAGATGTACTCGGTGCCATGCTCGCCCAGAATGAAAGGATTGCAGAGCATACTATGCAGCGGATGGAGGAGCTGAGAACGCGGTCTGGTGAGGAGGCTCAAGCCGGGGTCTATCTCACGTCACCGCAAGCTTGACAAACTTAACGCCACCGAAAAGGGCCCGGAGTCGACAAACTCAGGAAATTCGATTCGTATTCCGCCGCATATGCACGGGGAACAAACAG
>PWGR01000072.1 GCA_003554565.1 Clostridia bacterium | reverse complement strand
GGACGTAGAATAAACAGGAGTATCCCACCGAAAAGCAGGCTGAAGGCCGGACCGGCCAGGGCCATCCACAGCTCGCCGCGCTCCTCTATTTCGTCCTCCATCTGTGCCACGCCGCCCAGCAGCATGAGGGTAATGTCGCGTATGCCGATGCCCTGGGCGCGGGCCACGAAGGAGTGCGCCAGCTCGTGCAGGACCACGCTGACAAAGAGCAGCACAGCCAGGATCAGCCCGAGTCCAAACGGATGCAGAAAAATCTCGCCGGTGGTAACTCCGGCCATCGTCGCGATTGTTTCGATGTTGTTGCCTATTACCAGGGCGAGGAAGGGCAGAATCAGCAGGAAACTGACGTGCAGCCTTATGGGAATGCCCGACACCGTGGCAATCGTTATTGAGCTTCTGAACAAGAGGCATCACCTCAATAGATCTCCACCGTCGGCCGCAGGTTACACGGGACAGACAGCCGGCGCCGAACATCCCGGACGCCGCAGTTAGCAGACGATGGTGTATCTGCCTTTTCGTTGCAGGTGCTGCCTCCATAGTACCACGCGGCGGGTGCCGAGACCACCAACCGCCCCACTATCCACGGGGCAGCAAGAGCGGGTGAATCCGGCGGTCAGAAGCTCATCCCCGGCGCGCCCTGCACCAGGCCCGGTCAATGTACTGCAGGAGGTCTATCGCCCGGACCACACCGACCACGCTATCTCCCTGCGCCACCAGGAGCATCTCCGCGTTCTCCCGCAGCATGATCTGCAGTGCGTCCGCGGGAGAGAGGGAAGCGTCGATGTGGGTGGGATCTTCCGGCATGAGGTCCTCTACCTTCAGATCGAAGCCGTCCCGAAGATCATGCTCGGTATGCCGACGCGTCCTGGTACCGTAGTCGCTCAGCGAGTGCGCCATGCGCGACACCTCGTCGTCCCCGTACGAACGGGTGTGATGCTTCAGGGCGGCGAGAATATCAGAAACCGTCAGTATGCCCACTATCTGCCGGTCATCTCCCTCTCCGCGCCGGGTCACCAGCATCGAGCGGTGTTCTTCGTGCTGCGAAAAGTAGTCCCGCAGCGCGGTGATTGCCGTACCCACTGATTCCCCCTCGTCCACGGTGGGGTACTCCTCGGCGGGAACAATCAGTGACGCAAGATCTTCTGGCAGCTGCATGCCATCATCTCCTCCTCCAAGAACGAAGACTCTCTAGACCAATCCTATCAGGCTCCACCACAGATAGGCCGCTGCCGCCGTGACCAGGATTCCCGCCGGCTGGGCGACGATACCCCCGCGCATCAGGTCACGGGTGCGGAAGTAACCGGCACTGTAGGCCACCACGTTGGGCGGGCACCCGACCACCAGCAGGTAGGCGAAGGAGGTGAACATTCCCAGGGCCATGGTCACTATCACCGGATTGATGCCGGCCATGGTGGCCACCGGCACGGCTATGGGCATGATCAGTGCGGCCGTGGCCACATTGGCCATGAGCTGGGTCAGAAGCGATGCCAGAATCCCCACGCCCAGAAACAGGGCAAACCATCCCCTGCCCTCGAACAGCGGGAGGAAAGCCCCCGCCAGGTACTCGGCCACCCCGGTATAATGCATGGCCTGACCAAGAGAAATTCCGCCCCCGAAAACCAGGAAGCTCACCGCCCACTCCGTTCTTTCGTTCAGAAAGTCCCACTCAACCAACCCCAGCGCGGTGAGAAGGACGGCCCCCGCGACGACCAGCACAGAATAGTCCTGCCCATGCCACCCGCGGGTGAAAAATCCCAGGAAGATCAGAGCTATCACCGCCAAGGTCCTCTTTTCATCGGCAGTGAGCCCTCCCGTTTTGCCCTCCGCGTCGGTCGGGGAAAAGTGCAGGGTGGGATCGGGGCGGAAGACGAGATACAGAGCTCCCCACACCGCCGGAATGGCCACCAGGGCCGCAGGCATGGCGTACACCGCCCACTGAAAGAAGCTGATTCGCTCGCCGGTGAGATCGCGCAGCAGACCGGCCGCCACCATATTTCGCCCTCCCCCCACCAGGGTGCCCATCCCGCCGGCGGAACTGGAAAAGGCCATGGCCAGCACCACGAAGATCCCGGTTGGAGACCCGGGGGATATGCCGGCCCGGCGCAAGAGCGGCAGCACCGCCATGAGCCCGATGGTAAGGGCGGACACATCGTGCATGAAGGCGGCCGCGGTCCCCAGGACCATGCAGGAAGCGAAGGAGAACTTGACTACATTAGTTCCACAGTGCCGCACCAGCAGTCGACCGAGGCGGCGGGTCAGTCCCACTCGCTCGGCCACGTTGGCCATCATGAGACAGCCCAGCACGAAGAACACCACCGGGTGGGCGTAGGCGGTCCATATCCTCTCCGGGGTACCGATGCCCAGAAGCGCCAGCCCGCAGCCGCCGGCGGCCATAATCAGCGGCAGGGGGACCGGCTCCGTGACGAACATGACCACGAGGGATGTCAGCAAGGCAAGATAACGATGCCCTACTGCCCTCAGGCCCTCCGGCGCCGGGAGGGCCCAGACCAGACCGCCTGCAGCCAGCGCCAGTCCGAACCATCCGATCTGTCGATATGTGTGCTGGATCCGCGCCGGCTCATCTCCTTTTGCCTTCCATCCCCGTCGAATTGAGGCCAAGACCGCACCCCCTCAACGCAGACGAACCCGTCCACCAGGTGTCCGTGCGATGCACTGGATACCCGGGTGGGCGCCGGGAATCATGATGTATCCAGGAAGAATATACGAGGTGATTTCGTCCCAGTCAAGATCTGCTCGATCCGAATACCGCATCCGCGCCACCGGGAGCAGCGCCGGCCTGACCCGGCGAATCACTCCCCATGTGCATATGGAAAACCTTGCGCGTGAGGCAGGATCAGCAGTAAGGGTCGATCACCATTCGGTCTTGTAGAAATTGGCCTCGTCGTGATGCGGCCGGGCCAGTGCCTCCAGTTCCCGCATCTCCCCGGGGTGGTACGGTCGGAGATCGCGGCACACGTGCACATTCTCCTCCAGCTGCTCCACGGAGTCGTGCCCGACGATCGCGGTGCTGATGGGAAGGCTACCGACGTAGCGCAGCGACTGCCGCATGGATGACACCCCGTCCGGATGAAAGAGCCGGCCGTAGGCGGCCACCTTCATGGCAATGATCCCGAGTTCCTTCTCCACTGCCAGGTCGAGCAGCCCATCCTTGAATGAGTTGTAGTGTACCTCGGCCGGGTTGAGAGGAATGAGGACACAGTCGAAATCCGCCCGCTCCAGCAGAAAGCGGAGGGGATCCGGGTCGCGGTGTCCGGTTATCCCGGTAAAACGCACCACGCCCTCGTCCCGCAGCTCCTGCAGCGCCCGCACCGCCCCATCCGGCCGCAGCGCCTCCCGGGCGTCCTCACGGTCCCGGATGCCGTGCAGCTGGTACACATCGAGATGGCCCGTCTGGAGCCGGGTGAGACTGGACTCGGCGAGCCGCATGGTCTCATCGTAAGTGCGGTCCAGAGTCTTGGTGGCCAGCACCACCTCGTCGCGCCGCCTCTTCATCACCTGACCGATGTGCCGCTCGCTCACCCCGTCGGCGTACGTG
>PWGR01000093.1 GCA_003554565.1 Clostridia bacterium | reverse complement strand
GGATGTCCTGCTCCTCGACGAGCCGACGAACCACCTGGATTTTTCGGCTTCCGAGTGGCTCGAGGAACATCTGAATGCCTCCTCAAGTGCCGTGGTCGCCGTGTCGCATGATCGCTATTTTCTCGACCGTTTGATGCGCGAGATCTGGGAAGTGCAGGGCGGCAGGGTGGAGTGCTACGCGGGGAACTACTCCTCCTACCGTCAGGAGCGAAGGGAACGCCTCCGGCGCTGGTGGAAGCTGTACGAGGGGCAGCAGGATGAAATTCAGAAGCTGCAGGGATTTGTCCGACGATATCATGCGGGGCAGCGGAGTCGTGAGGCACAGAGCAGGCAAAAACGGCTGCAGCGCATGGAAGAAATTGAACGTCCCCCTGCGGAAGACGGTGGACTGAAGCTGACCTTTCCAGTTGCGCGGCGCAGCGGTCAGGAGGTTCTGCGTGTGGATGGGCTGAGTCTGCAGCGAGGCGGTGCGGTACTCTGCCGCGACATCAGCATGCGGGTAAGTCGCGGGGAGCGGATAGCTCTCATGGGACCTAATGGCTCGGGCAAGACTACGGTTCTCAGGGCCCTCCTGGGCCTTGAAGAGCCTGTGGCCGGAACAATAGAGTGGGGGACAGGTGCCCGGACCGCCTACTTCCCCCAGGATCTGTCAGGTCCAGACGATGAGCGCACGGTGCTGGACGAGATGTACTCCAGTGTGCCGGATCTCGGTATGAGCGGTGCGAGGGAATATCTCGCCCGTTTCGGGTTTTCCGGTGATGATGTGTTTACCCGGGTGGGGGATCTCAGCGGGGGTGAGAGGTCGCGCCTGGTACTGGCGGAAATAGCCCTGGAGGAGGCGTCGGTGCTCATCTTGGACGAACCGACCAATCATCTGGACCTTCAGTCCCTGCAGGACCTGGAGGCTGCTCTTTCCGATTATGAGGGCACAGTTATCTTCGTCAGTCACGACCGCTTCTTTGTGGATCGAGTTGCCAGCAGGCTGTGGTTGCTGGCCGAAGGATCACTCGAGGACTACCCCGGCAACTACTCGGATTACCGCAGGATGTTGCGTTCACGTGAAATGGAATCGAGTGCGCGATCTGGCGGTAAGGCCAAATCGGGGCGCGATCAGCGGGAGAGATTGGTGCGCAAACGGGACCGCGGCCCGAAGCCGCCGGAGCCGGCCGATCTGCGGGCAGTTGAGGAGGAGATTGAGGAACTCGAGGGCGAACATGGTCGCCTCAGTGATCTGCTGGCCGACCCCGAGTCCTACGCGCGGGGCGGAGGAGGGGATCTTGCGCGGCAGTTCCGCGAGGTGCAGGGTGAACTGCGTCGCCTGTACAGCCGGTGGGAAGAACTGGCCACAGCGCTGGAGGAAAGAAACCGGGGTTCGTAGAAGAACTTCAAACATACCGGTGTTTCAGAGGAGGTGAAGGCGGAGGGAACTGAGCGGGTTCCCGCTTTGCCATGAACGAGGTTAAGGTGGAAATCCTGAAGAGGACCTACATCCTCCGGGGGGACAAGTCCCCGTCGAAGCTCCGTAGGGTCGCTCGTGAGGTCGACTATCACATGAGCGATATTGTCGAGGCGATGCCCAATATGGACATGACGCGAACTGCTGTTCTGGCCGCGCTGAACCTCGCAGAGGAGTATCTCGAACTGCAGGATAGATATGACAGGGTGGTGCGAATGCTGGAAGAAGAGTACCGGAAGAATCGCGAGGTGGAGGCGGAAGACGAGCCGGTGATTCCTCTGCGGCGAGATGACAGGAAGTCGGGAGAGGATGCCGAAGGAGAAGAGGCATGAACTACCGGGCACATGCGGTAGCTCTGCGATTCGAGCAGATAGCCGATTTAATGGAGATTGGTGGCATTGAATCGTACAAGGCACCTGCCTACCGGCGCGGTGCTCGAAGCATTCGTAAGGCGGGCGATCGCTTACACGATCTGTTGGCAGAAGACCGGTTGGACGAGCTGGACGGAATCGGCCCGGCGCTGGCGGATAAGGCGCGGGAGATTGTTGAGACGGGCCGTTGTGAACAGCTGGAGCGGCTGACAGACCGCGTACCCCGCTCCCTCCTGGACCTGCTTAACCTGGAGGGGCTGGGCATAAAGACGGTTTATACCCTGTACCATGAACTGAACATTGAGTCCCTGCAGGAGCTGGAAGTGGCGGCGCGGGAAAAGCGGCTCAGGAGACTGCCGGGTATAGGTTCCCGTCGTGAGCAAACAATACTTGCTAGCATTATGCGCGAACGTGAGAGAAGTAAAGGAATCACACTTGATTGGGCCGATTCCGTGGTGCAGGAGCTGATTCGGCGGCTTCAATCCCTGCGTGGGGCGGCCAGTGTCCTGCCGGTCGGTGCGGTGCGGCGCCGTTGTGAGCTGATAGACCGCGTGTCTGTCCTGGTTGAGATGGATAATGATGAGGATCTCACCCCGGGTACCCGACTGCTGTCCGGCGTGGCGAGGGCACCACTCAGGGAGGGAAGTCGTTTTCAGTATCCTTACTGGGAGATGGATCTGGACATCGGGATTCCCGTGCGGATTTATCGCACACCACTTTCGACAGCTGGGTCCGCGCGTGTTCGCTTGACCGGAAATGCTGCGCACACGCGACAGCTGCAGGCAATGGGGCTGGACGGTATCTCAGATCTGCCGACAGAAGATGAGGTATATTCGCGCCTCGAAATGACCGGTATTCCCCCGGAGCTGCGCGAGGGGCGCGGTGAGGTGGAACTGGCCCGGGCGGGAGAGATCCCCCCTCTGGTGCAGGGTTATGATCTCATCGGTGACCTGCACTGTCACAGTGACTGGAGTGATGGGAATGCTTCCATCGAGGAAATGGTCGAGGGCGCGATCGAATTCGGACTCAAGTATCTGGCCATTACTGATCACTCCCGTTCCCTGCAGGTGGCCGGTGGACTCGATGTGCAGGACCTCAAGCGACAGGGAGAAGAAATAGCCCGGGTACAGGATAGTCGCCCGGACTTTTCCATCCTGCGTGGGGTGGAAGTGGATATTCTCTCGGACGGCCAGCTGGATCTTCCTGACGAAGTACTCGATGACATGGACGTGGTAGTTGCTTCGCTGCACAGCGGGCGCCGACAGGAGTCGGGGCGGCTTACGGAACGACTGATCGAGGCTGCGCGCCACCCCTCTGTCGATATCCTGGGTCACCCGACGGCACGCCTGTTGGGAGTGCGTGAGACCGACACCCCCAACCTGCGGGAGGTGCTCGAGGTCTGCGCAGAAGCTGATACGGCAGTGGAGATAAATGCTCATCCGGACCGGCTCGACCTGCCCTGGTACTGGCTTGAGAGAGCGCGAGAACTCGATATTCCGTTGGCCATCAACTCCGACGCCCACTCGCCCGATGGTTTTGCACTGCTTGCGTACGGTGTTGACTGCGCGAGAAAGGGAGGCTGCGAGAGAAGACATATCCTGAACGCCGAACCTGTTCCGCAATGGTTGGACCCGGTCCGTGCAGATTGATGCGCAATGAGAGAAGGAGCACCACATGATATCCGATGCAGGTCATTCAGATGACATCAATAATGAACTCCCTCGTGAGGATACG
>PWGR01000324.1 GCA_003554565.1 Clostridia bacterium | reverse complement strand
TGATGACGAACTACACTGCAGGTGACCTGCGCGACCGGCAGGATAGCCGGATATCCTGCACAAAGCGGCGGAGACAGGGTCGAGTCTGTCCGCGGATCCCTCCTGTACCCGCGTACCCGCACAGGGAAACAGGGTCCCGAGATTCACGTGTCCGTGCATCGACGTCCTCCTCACGAATCGCCCCCGCGATGAACGACCGCTCCCTCCTCCTGGTAGGACTCACCGTCCCGTTCCGGGACAGCCACCGCGGACTCAGCCCGGGCCGAAGGCCCCATCTCTGGCTTCTCCTCGATGATCCGCTGCTTCCAGCGGTCCAGTGTGAACCACCAGAAAGCAAGTGCTCCTCCAATCATGTTGCCTATACCCACCGCCCACCACAGTCCATCAACTCCCAAGGGGGTGTAAAGGGACAAGAAATAAGCCAGTGGGACTCGAAGGCCGAGGAGAGAAAGCACAGCGAACACCATGGCCGTCAGGGTCTGGCCCGCACCGCGAAAGGCACCATTCTTGACATTCAGGACGCCGAGAAACCCGTAGGAAAATGCCACCACACTTATGTAGCGGCTGGCCAGCGCGAGAGCCTGTTCCTCGCCAGGCAAGAAAATGGCGGCAATAGGCCCGGAAAAGAGATGGGTAAACACACCGAATAGGCTCAACACCACGAATGCCATCCCGGAACTGAGATAGGCAGTCTTCTCCGCCCTGGATTCTTTCCTTGCCCCCAGGTTCTGGCCCACCATCGTGGTGGTAGCCTGCGCCAGCCCCAGGCTGGGAAGGAATACGACGGATGAGAGGCGATTGCCGACACCGAACGCGGCCAGTGTCGGTGTGCCGAAATAGGCCACAATTCCCGTCATCGCCGTGATCCCGATAGCCTTCATTGAGTTTTCCGCGGCAGCCGGCAGGCCGATGTTAATTACCGTCTTCATGGTGACAGGATCTGGCTTCAGGTCGCTGAATGACACTTTCAACCCCAGGGAGCCCTTGAACAGCAGTACCAGGGAAAGCACCGAGGCCAGCCCCCGGGAAAACACAGTTGCGACCGCTGCTCCCTGAACGCCCATTTCGGGGAAGAAACCCCATCCGAAGATGAGAAATGGATCCAGCAAGATATTCAGCACCACCGCAGCAACCATAATCTTCATGGGATTGATGGTGTCCCCGTATCCCTTGATCAGAGCCTGGAACATGAAGAAGCCGAAAATGAAAGGAATCCCGATAAACCACGTCCGCAGATATACTACCGCCTCAGCATAAACTTCTGGCTCGGGGCCCAGAAGTCCCACAATCCGGGCAGAAAGAAAATAACCGAGAATACTCAGGAGCACGGCCAACCCACCCACAAATCCCACGACCTGCGATGCAACGTAGTTGGCCTGCTTCCGACGCCCGGCACCGATGTACTGGGCGACAAGAGCCGTTCCGGCTATGGTCAGGCCAGCCCCCAGCGAAATAAACAAAAAGATTATTGGGAAACTCACAGATACCGCTGCCACCGCATGATCGCCCAGGCGGCCCAGCCAGAATGTGTCGGCCACGTTGTAGGCGGTCTGCAGGAGATTACTGAAGACTATGGGCCAAGAAAGCTTCAGGAGGGCCGGCAAGATTGGACCGTCGGTAAGACCCTCTGTCTTGGCTGACTTCAACGGCTGTGCCATACTCTCGATTCTCCCCGCAGAAAATGATCTGGTCTTTCACCCCGGCGCACGTCATCGACCCCGTGAGGTCGGGATCATATCATACTCACCATCGACCACGGTGGCCTTGAGCTTGGAAAAGATCCGCACCAGCTCCTCGAGTTCCTCGGTGGTGAGCTGCCGCAGTATCTTCTTGCTGCGCTCCAGCCGGGCCTTTTTGACCTCCGACAGGAGATTCACTCCATCGTCGGTCAAATTTATCAGCGTGATCCTGCGATCATCGGGATCCTTGACCTTTTCCACCAGCCCCTTCTGCTCAGCAGAATTGATGATGTTGGAGGCCGTAGCCTGCGTAAGGGCCAGGTGACTGGCAATGTCCGAAACACTCTGTGTTCCCTCGATTGAAAGAAGGCGTATCAGGAAATACTCCGGTCCCTTGACATCAAAATCCCGGAAGGCTCGCCGAACATTGGTGAAATGCTTGCCCACACTCGATACGAGATAATCCAGCTGGTGAATCAGCGCGTCTTTCTTCATGTCTCCTACCCCCGACAATAATGCAATGTTAATAAATATTTTTCAGCAATACTCGGGCGCTGTCAAGCGCACAGCACATGGAAATCAAAGTCTGGCCATACTGGTGCTTCCCGCGGGCCAAAAATGTGGGCGCAGTCGCCCGCAGAAAGACCTGATCTGGTGCCCCATCACAGGTCACAGAAAGGTAAACCCGTACGGTCTGGCAAGGGCACGCCTGAGGCTGTTCAGTGCTGATTCGGGCGTGTATGAGCTGGATACCTCCCCGCCCGGCAGGCTGACCACCTCGATGCAGAAGCGAAACTCCTCCCCATGGATCCGGATGGTGTGAGAATTCCCCTCTGCCGCGGGATCAGCGATGATCACGGAGGTCGTCTCGTCAAAGCCCACGCCACACATGGCCACAACCGCGTGTACATTCACGTTCCTCGGAAACAGCTCGCAGGCCCGGCGGGCGGGGCCGCGGTAGAGTTCGGTTCGTTGCACATCACTGCATCCGAGGTTCTCCGGTCTCTTCGTCGTTTCAACCTGCACGCTGTCAATTACCTGCCTGCCGTCAAGAATTCCATCCAGCCCGAGTACAGCACCGTGCGGCAGAAACACGCGACGATGGTACTTTTCACATAAAGCTGACACCTCCTCACGAAACCCGTCGTCAGAAAATGCAGTTATTGACAGCACCATCAGATCAGAAAACGAGAGCACCTTCCCGGCCAGCTCCTTGAGGACTTCCGGGTTCGCGCATTCTACGACCACATCACAATCATGCCGGGAGGCGCTTTTAATCGAATCCACCCGGCAGGACTCATAAGGGCGAACGCGTCCGTCATCTGGTTCAAGAACAAACACCAGCTCCATATCAGGATCGGCTACAGCGCCCTCTGCAATGTGTGATCCGATGGTCCCACAGCCAATGATGCCGATTCGTCTGCTCACTTTCATCCTCCCTTGACCCTGCCTGACCCCGCCTCTCCGAAGTCGCCGCGTTACGTCTCAGCCTGTTCTTCGGGGCCCGGATGAATATCCCTGATCCGGCCCCGGTGCAGTTGATCGCAGGCGGGGTGAGCCTGCAGCACCTGCAGGCGTCATCTTTCGCCACTCAGGAACTGAGTAACGATCTGGAGCATGCGGGCAAGGCAAAATCTAACTCCGGTGCAAAAAGATAAAAACTTCCACAACCATCTGCCCTCAGTTCTTCATTGGATATGGTCCCCGGACAAGACGGCTCAATCCGGCGGAAAGACCCGGTAGCCAGTCGCGCGGCCCGCCACCTGATCTGACCACGTGTTTATTGCCGGTCACCGGGAGTGCAGGAAGAAACTCATGGGAACAGTCAGCAACAGGACGGCGGCCATCAGATGATACATGGAGTAAAGCCCGATGCCGTCACCAATGAAACCGTACAC
>PWGR01000204.1 GCA_003554565.1 Clostridia bacterium | reverse complement strand
TGGGAGGGGCACCAGTTTCCGTTTGTCATCGGCCCGGGCACCATGGACCGGCTCAACGCTCACCTGCTCAACCGGCAGGGCGACCGCTTCATGGTTGATCATGACCCCAAGAATCTGGAGCGATCCACCCGCGATGTTCTCACCCGGGCCATCGCACGGGAAGTGGAGGAGGGCCGGGGCGGTCCGGAGGGCGGGGTGTATTTTTCGCTCCGGCACCTGCCGAGGAACCTGATTGCCGATTTTTCCCGCTGGGCGGTGAAGCCGAACCTGAAGCCCGACTGGCAGTACCAGGGGCTGGATTTTTCGGCGGTCATCGAACGGTTGATGGACGGCGAGGCCCTGGAGGTGGGCAATGCCGCGCATTTTTTCTGCGGGGGTGTGCAGGTGGATGCCGACTGCCGGACCGCGGTGGCCGGCCTGTTTTCCGCCGGGGAGGTCATCGGCGGCACGCACGGGGCGAACCGGCTGTCCGGCAACGCCTGCAGCGAGATCCTGGTCACCGGTGAGGTGGCGGGTGACCGGGCGGCGAGGGATGCCGCGGCGGGCCCCGCGCCCGAGCCGGGGGTGTCGTCGGTGCGGGAGTGCATGGAGCGTTACGCGGGACTGTTTACCACCGCCGGGGATGCCCGGCCGGAGGAGGTGCTCGCCGGGCTGCGGCAGGTAGCCGGGGGGCAGCTGGAGGTCCTGCGCGGGCGCGAATCGCTCGAGGAAGCCCGGGCCGAGATCGACCGGCGGCAGGGGGAGAAGATGTGCCTGGACGATGACCGGCGGGTGTACAACCTGCAGTGGCTCAATGCGGTGCAGGTATCCTGCGGGCTGGAAGTGGCCGGGACCATCGCCCGGTGTGCCCTGCGGCGCACCGAGAGCCGGGGAGTACACAACCGCAGGGAGGCTGCCGGGGAGGACCCGGAACAGCTCGGCAGCTACCGGGTGCGCCTGGATTCTTCCCGGAAGTGGAGTGTGGATTACGTGCCGGTGAGTGAGGGGAATGAACCATGAAGATTGCGGTAGTGCGGAATGTGCCCGCCGGTGCGCCGGCGGGGCAGGAGCAGGAGTTCGAGCTTCCGGATGAGCTGGACGGGGCCATGACCATCAGTGCGGCCCTGCACGAGATCAATGCGCGGTACGGGGCGAACATCGCTCATTATGCCTCCTGCCGCCGCGGGATCTGCAGCGGGTGCCTGGTGCGCGTCGACGGGGAAGTGAAGAAGGCCTGCGCCACACTGGCGCGGGACGGAATGGTCATTGACGCATTGAACCGGAAAAAGAGCATACGCGATCTCATCTGCATCTGAGGGAGGAATAGCAAATGCCAGAGACAGACCTTCCAGAAGGCGATATGCCCCAAAACGAGTCGACCGAGGCCGGTGGGACGGAGAAAATGGGTGATCTCTTCTGCCTCCTGTACTACCACATGGCCGATGAGGTGGTGAGCCGCTGGGGCGAGGAGGGCAGAGAGGCAGTCGCCCGGGCCATACGGCGCTTCGGGGAGGCGCGGGGAAAGAAGATGCGCCAGAGGCACCTGGACCAGGGGCTACCCATCAACATCAAGACGCTTTTCACCAACAAGGACCGGCCGGGAGACAGCCGCTTCAGCCGCGAGCTGGACCGGCTGGACGAGGAGGCCCGCATATCGCGCACCCTGCGCTGCCCCTTCTTCGAGCGCTGGCGCGAGCTGGGGGGAGTGGACCTGGCGCGCATCTACTGTGAGGAAGTACACGAGGCCATGTGGGAGACCTACGACCCGCGCATAGTGGTCGAGCAGCCGAAGATCAAGACGCGGGGCGATGACTACTGTTCATTCCGTGTGCTGTGGGATGAGACGGCCGCGGATGATGACGGCGGCGGGTGCACCTGACCTGCGGCGGGAGGGGTGAAAGCGACATGGATGTCTTGTCTGTGCTGACAGAAAAGCTGGAGCCGGGGCAGTCTGAGTGGGTGAACTGGAGTCTGTATCCCCTGCCGTGGGGGGGCGAGCTGGCCACCCCGGTGCTGCTTATGCGCGGCGGCGGGCCCGGGCCGCGCGTCTACATATCCGGCGGGATTCACGGCGACGAGCACAACGGCATGGAGATCGTGCGCCGGGTGGCCGGGGGCCTGGATCCCGCGGAGCTTTCCGGTGACGCTGTGCTGATTCCCATCCAGAATATGAGCGCGTTCGTGTACAGGCAGCGGGAGGTTCCCTGGGACGGGTACGACCTGAACCGGAGGTTTCCCGGGGATGCGGGGGAGTGGCCGTCTGATCGCATTGCGGCGGCCCTGTATGAGGTGATCTCGCAGTGCGACTACGTGATCGATCTCCATTCTGCCCTGCGGGGTGGAAGGTGCTGCCCGCACATTTTTGTCGGACCGGACGACGCCCCGGCGCAGCGGGAGGCCATCCAGCTGGCCGAGGCGTTCGGGTCAGATGTGATCATAGCCATGCGCAGCGGTGAGACCTACGAGGGCTTCCAGCTGGACAATGCGCTTCACGTCCGCGCTGCGTACGACGGGATACCGACGGTGTGCGTGGAGCTGGGCGAATCCGACCGGATAGAGAAATCATTTGTGCAGATGGGTACGCGCGGGGTGTTCAACTGCCTCAAACACACCGGTTCGCTGGTCGGGGAGCCGGAGGAGCTGAACAGGCCGCTGATAGTGCACGAGCAGGTGACTGTCAGGAGTGAGCGGGCCGGATTCCTCCTGCCGGCGGTGGACGCCGGCGATGAGGTCGCGGAGGGCCAGCTGCTGGCCGAGGTAACGCAGCCCACCGGAAAGCGGTATGAGGTTCACTCGCCCGTCGCCGGGATCATCACGCGGCTGCAGGTAAACGGAACGGCGGTGCCGGGAGATCGGATAGCGGTAATAGCCCCGAGGGAGTGACGGATGGCATGAAAATACGGCTGGATAATGCGTCGATATTAAAAAAGAACGGTACCCTGGTGCAGGGCAGCGTGGTGCTGGTGGACGACATGATCTGTGCGGTGGGTGAGGAGGCCGGCGCCGCGGCGCGGGGGGATGACGTGACGGTGTATGATCTTTCCGGCTGCACCGTGCTTCCGGGCCTAATTGACGCGCACACCCACCTGACCTTCACCCAGACCGCGCACGTGAGCCCGGATGCCGCCGTGGCCGTAAAGGGCCTGGATTCGGCGGCCCGCGCCCTGCACTCTGGCATAACCACGGTGCGCGATGTGGGCGGCATACGGGGGATTGACTTTGAGATCAAGGATGCGCTGCAGAAGCGGGATGCGCTGAAGGGACCGGACGTCCTGGTGGCGGGTCAGTTTATCTCCATCACCGGCGGACACTCGTACCAGCGGGCCATGGAGGCGGACGGACCGGAAGGAATACGCCGGGCGGTCCGCACCCAGCTGAAGCGGGGGGCGGACTATGTGAAGCTCATGGCCAGCGGGGGGTGTGCCGACCCGACGGAGAATCCCGAGCACGTGCAGATGACGGCGGAAGAAATGGAAGTGGCCTTTGACGAGGCCGGACGCGCCGGCCGGGAGGTGGTGGTGCATGCTCACCCGGAGAGGGCGATCGCCATGGCCGCAGAGATGGGAGCGGTGTCGATAGAGCACGGCACGTACCTGCAGGAT
>PWGR01000262.1 GCA_003554565.1 Clostridia bacterium | reverse complement strand
CGGATATTTGTTACGATAAACCAGAGCTCTTAAGTATTCCTGGAGCGATCTGTTTTCACTGATCTCTATAGAGCCCTCTGCCTCCGTTCCTCCTTCCACTACTTGAAGAATTTTTTCCTGATCCATAACTTCTTTCAGGTCTGAAATTAGGTGAGTAAGTGAAATTTGCTGATCATTTGACATATTTGCGGTATTAAAACCCAGATCGTTCAATACTTGTTCCTCATTTCCACTGTATAGCGCATCTCTCAGCCCTTCACTCCCTATGCTATTCATTTCATCTTTTAGATCTCCTATTTCTATTCGCTGCAACTGTTCATATATTTCGGGCTCACCCACAAAAGACCAGTCCTGGTTGTGAGAGTCCTGTAAAATATCAGGTAATTCCATAGCCAGATCATTAGGTCCAACATAATGAATATACCTCTCCGGAGAATAATCAGGCGCTTGATATTCCGACCCTTCTTGGCTGTTTACGGTCTCGGTAGTTTCTTCATATTCTGAATCAGTAACCCCTTCATCAGCCGGATCAAGTATAGGCCCGCTTTCATTGGCCGCTGACTCCGAAGATGATTCATCGATCGGACTTTGCGCCTCTTCATCGAAAAAATCATCTGTGTCAAGCTCAGGGTTCTCTTGGTTTGTTCCCGTCTCGATCGGCTCTCCATAACCATAACCTCTTACCATTCTTTCGTCTGGTGTTTCTTTTGGCCCGCTTTCATTGGCTGCTGACTCCGAAGATGATTCATCGATCGGACTTTGCGCCTCTTCACCCATAACATCATCGGGTACTTGGTCAGTTGGATTCAGTATTGAGGCCTGAGTATGATGTATATCCTCAAGCACCCTGTTCGTCAAGACCTCTTCAGCTTCTTCTGCGGACATTTCACCTTCGCCCCTAAGAGCTTGAAGCGGTTCCCTGAGCTTTTCAACAAACTCCTCTCTGGTTTCTGTCGGGAACGAATCCCCACTCCTTTCTCTCACAAAATCATAATAATCCTCTAGATCATTTTTAATAATAAGACCGTCAGTAACCTGAAGAAGGGAGTTACTTTCTGTTCCCTCTATTCTTCCAAACTCATTCTGGTATTGAGTAACAAAGTTAGATTTCATATCATCTGTTATGGCGTCGGAATTCCCGATCTCTCTTTCTAAATGAAAAGCCACATTATTGCTGTTGTTTATTAGCAACTGCTCTCGAGTCTCATCAACCGAGGACTCGGTTCCTCCTTCCTCTCCATCTGTTTCATATCCGGGACCACCTTCTTGTGAAGAAGGAATTTCCTGGGATTCGCCCCCGGCAAGCTCATCGGCTGTTGCACCTTCTTCTCCGCCCAACTCGGAAACTGTTTCTTCTACCGATTGATTGAAGCTCTGCATTGGTGACTCTCTTACTTGATCAGAGGAGGACTCGGCCTCGGCTGTTTCTTCGGTTCCCGGAGAGGCTGTGCCGCTGGTTCCCGGCCATTCTTCATAAGGAGGCAGGTCGCCCTCCATAGCTTTGTTTATCGCCTCCCGGGTCTCATCTCCCAGCTCTACTTGGTGACCGGCCGGGACTTCTGTTTGGTCCATATCACCTTCTATTCCCCATTCCGGCACGGCAATACCCTGCTCTTCAGCGATCTTGGCCGTTGCAAAAAGGATCTGCTCCTGGGTTGGTTCTTCACCGTTTTCACCTTTCAACTCCTACGCTACCGAATCCCATAAGTTACTACCTTGTTGTATCTCAAAAGAGGCCGGAATTTCCATGGCCGGTTCGGCTTCGGCTTCTGTGTCTACTTCTGTTTCTTCTGAAAAAGCATACTCCTCCGCAAGGCGTGCCACTTCTGCTGCTTGAGGTCCGCCTCCGGCGGGGGTATCGGTGGTAGAATCGGAAACGTCGGGTTCTGCCTCTGGCGAGGTGTAATACTCCTCCGCAAGGCGTGCCGCTTCTGCTGCTTGAGGTCCGCCTCCGGCGGGGGTCTCGGTGGTAGAATCGGAAACGTCGGGTTCTGCCTCTGGCGTTCTTCCTTCGGTCGACTTTTCCTCTTCACTTTCCGTCTGTTCTTTATCAACTTCCTCACCCTCTTCGTCTAACACCTCTTCCGGCGCCACCCCTTCTTCCACAAAAAATTGAGGATAACCGTCGCCAATACCTAAGCCGGGATACACCGGTTGGGGGTACTCCTTTTCTAACAATTCTTCCGGTACGGTTTCATTTTCCTGCCCGGTGGCAAAAACACTCTCACCGGTATCGATCTCTGAAAGCGTTGAAACTTCTGACCGCTCTTCTGTTTCTTCTGATTCGGCTTTGTCGATTTCTTCACTCTCTAACTCATATTCTTCAACAGTGTCGGCGGCCGCTTCGGAGCCAAGTGCCCCGCCCATATAACCACCTGTAGCTCCTATTACACCTCCCATAGCCATCGACCACAGCAATCTTTCTTTATCTACTTTTTGATTTATTCTACTAATTAAATTCTTTTTTGCTTTATCTTCCAAAGAGACTTCTTGAGAACTTTTTATCAATTCTCCTACATTCTTTATATTTACCCCTTCTTGTCCTTTTAGTTTAGCTTTCTCTATCTCCAAGTTTAGCCGTTTTATCCTATAATTAATGATCATTTTCTCATGCTCATTTTCTTGCTCTTGTAAATGTTCTTTTTCTAGTTCTAAATAATCTTCAAGTTCTTTAACATTGCCTTTGCTGTTATATATAATGGACTCCAGATCTTTCAAAGCTATAGTTTCTCTCTTCTTTTCTCTCCACTGCCGATAAGCCTCGGGACCAACCACCCGGACAGCGCCGACAGTGCTGCCGCCGGCGGCACCAAGCAGCATTGACCCCGGTATCGCCCAATAAGCGGCTCGAGCTGCTCCATATCCGGCGACTGTTCCCACTACTCCTTTAAGGGCCCCAAAGGCGCCTTCTTTTTTCAAGCCCTCGTGAATTTTTCTTCTATTTCCCCAGATAGTCAACCCACCGAACGCTAAACCCATTGCCACCCCGGGTACTCCTAAAAATGCACCAGCTGCTGTCGCTCCCCCTAAAGTAGCCGCCGGTTTCCAGCTTTTAGTAAGCTTAACCTTCCCCGCCTTTACAAATCTATCAGTCCAATCTTTTAATTTTTTCCCCATAGGGATATTTTCTTGATCCTCCGCTTCACCTTCTTCCGTTTTACTTTTCTCTTCCAAACTTTCCGAAACCCTATTATCTTCAGTTGTTTCATTTTCTTCTTGCTCCGGCTTATTTCCTCGACCGCTTTCTTTATCCATATATTCTTCGAATTTTTCTACCGTTTTCCCAGCTTTTTCTATTATATCCGCTTCTTCTCCGGTAACCTCCGATTTTCCTTCAGGTTCAGGTGAATTATTATTAGGAATTGCTTCAGACATAAGCCTTTAAATATTTTTATTAACTAATAACACAATTAAAAAGTAACAGCTTTTGACCTGTTTGTAAATGCATTTTAAACCTTTTGAGTAGCTAGTAGAATACATTTTGGGATTTCATACAAAGCAGCTGTCAGGAATTTGATTAAAATTTATCGAAAAAAATATCTTTCTTGTCCAGTGTTTAACTCTCACTTTGATACTGTTCTT
>PWGR01000186.1 GCA_003554565.1 Clostridia bacterium | reverse complement strand
TTGTGTCCAATGTGCAGAAGGAGAATTAGCGACAAAGAATGGCCGCCCACTTAACGGAGTAGTACTAGATGGCCGTTGACACTCATCGGGGAAGCGGTCTATGCCCCGGACCCTGTGATATCCGGGTTCTCTCCGCAGCGTCTCGCTGTGGGTGAACCGGGAGGCTCCTAGGATGTTGGCCTCCGCCAAAAACTCCAGCAGATCTTCGGAGGAATACACGCTGTTGGTCCCCTTGGGCTTGTGAAACTCTTCCTCGATCATCTTGCGAAACCCACCGTCCGTTTGAAGGTCTGCACCAGGTCGAAACTGGCGAAGGCGGTGGTGTTACGGTTATCAAACCGCTGAAAAATCGACATCATTAAGCCGTTCTTCCACCGCTTTCTTGTCCGTTTCGATTTCAGGTAAAGGGAAAACGCCTGGGAATTTGACTTGTGTGAGCTGTTGTGCTTCTGTTATTAGCAGCATGAGGGCTCCTTTCTACCGATTGCTCGGTATTGCTCTACAATACACACTTATTTAGTTGTGTGTACCCAGGAGCCCTCCCTTTCTGCCGTCATTTTTTCCTTAACTCACCCACCGCGATGCCCCGCCCAGTTGACTTTGAGTTGATCCGAACACCCTCACTTGCCGGATATAGGTTCAAATCGTGCAGTGAAGAAACGAAGCACCGACGGCTCATAGACGAATTTAAGACCCGAGATATTCTCTCGTTTGCGGTACAGATTCTCCGCCGCATTGGCCACCACATCAAGGTGCTGGGAGGTGTATACCCGCCTGGGAATGGTTACCCGCACCAGCTCCAGCCGGGGATACCTGTGTTCACCACTGTCCGGGTCGCGTCCCGCAGACACCACTCCTCGTTCCATTGTCCTGACGCCGGATTCCACATAAAGGGCTGCAGCCAGGGATTGCGCTGGCAGTTCGTCCTGGGATAGATGGGGCAGAAACCTGCGTGCGTCCAGGAACACCGCATGACCGCCCACGGGCTGCACGAATGGTATGCTGGCTTCTTCCAGCCTGATCCCCAGATGCCGGACCTGTTGGACCCGGTGAGAGATGTAGTCATCTTCGACCATCTCACGGATCCCCACGGCCATGGCTTCCATATCGCGTCCTGCCAGTCCACCGTACGTCGGGAATCCTTCAAACAGTGTCACTATCTCAGTGGCAGCTTCATATACTTCTGCGCTGTCGGTGGCCAGAAAACCTCCGATATTGACCAGACAGTCTTTCTTGCCGGACATGGTGCATCCGTCACCATAGGACATCATCTCCTTCAGAATGTCGGCGACGGAATGATCCTGGTATCCTTCCTCACGTTCCTGAATGAAGTAGGCGTTTTCTGCACAGCGGGTGGCATCGAAATATACTGGAACGCCGTATTGAGAGCACAACTCCCTGGTTTGCCTGAGGTTTTTCATTGATACCGGCTGCCCACCGGCCATATTTACCGTAACTGCCAGCGAAAGATAGGGTATTCGTTCTGGCCCGACGTTCTTGATGAGCATCTCGAGCTTCGCCAAGTCCACATTGCCCTTGAATGGGTGGTCAGATGCCGGGTCATGTGCCTCGTCGATGATTACATCCACGAAATTCCCGCCGGCCCGTTCCTGGTGCGCCCTGGTCGTGGTGAAATACATGTTGCCGGGAACGTAATCCCCGGGTTCTATCAGCAGGCTCGACAGTATATGTTCGGCCCCGCGGCCCTGGTGGGTGGGGGTAACGTACTCAAATCCATAAATATCCCGCACGGCTTTCTCCAGATTGAAGAAGTTCCGGCTTCCAGAATAGGCCTCGTCACCGAGCATCATCGCTGCCCACTGCTCATCGCTCATGGCCGAAGTTCCGCTATCGGTCAGCAGGTCGATATAAACATCATCTGAACGCAGCAGGAACGTATTATATCCTGCGCGTTCAATGGCCTCTTCGCGCTCCCGGCGCGACAACATCGGCAGTTTCTCCACCATTTTGATGCGATATGGCTCCGCCTGAATGTCCATTGCAGATACCCCCCTCTGGTGATTGCTGCAGACTCTGACCGGCGCGTATATGCTATTGTACCGAACAGAAGTCAGAACTCATCCAGCTGTTGCCCCTCATAGCATTGCCTGCCGCCTGCACATCCGCAACTGATGGTATCGGTTTCCTGGTCGCGGGGTCGGCTATCGTCTGTGTTAAAGGTTCCACTTTCCATGAATAGCTTGTCGGTTTCATCCTGTTATACGTGCCTCCCGCTGCTGGACCAATGGCAAATGTTCCGCGCTTACCCTCCCGCCTCTCGTGGTAGAAGAGCCGGAAGACTCATGTTACTTAGCCGGGTATCACCGGTAAAATGATCTGTGACGGATAAGTGTCGGAGTGGTGGATCGCATTATTCGCCACCTCAATTCTGTGGTGCCGCCCCACCGGTTCGCCGGTATTCGGATTGACGTCAAAGCGAGGCCAATTTGAGCTCGATATATCCACGCGGAGCCGGTGTCCCGGTGCAAAGAACAGGCTGGTCGGGGGGAGACTCACCCGGACCTGAGTTATTTCGCCGGGCTCCAATAGCTGCGGCTTGGTGTAGCTTTTCCGATAACGGGCGCGGGTGATGCCATCGGTCACGTTCAGGGCCAGGCCGTCTGCGAAATCCTCATTTTCAGGGTAGACGTCCACAAGTTTTACCGTAAAATCAGTGTCCGGTGCGCTGGAGGACACATACAGGACTGCTTCGATGGGCCCGGTAACCTCCAGTCCCTCGTCAAACTGCTAGGTTTCGAATGTAACCACGTCGGGGCGACTGCGCAGGGGGAGATCATTTTCGTGGCCCAGCTCGGGGCGAGCCCTCTGGTCAAAAGCGCCCGGGATCATGCGAAGGCCGGATACGGATGACTCAGGTCCGCCCACCGTCGGCACCGGGTCCAGCGGGTTGTATCGATAGGTGGTGCTGCCCCCTGACGTACAAGGAATTGAGTCCCGCAGCTCTCCGTATGCGTGGAGATAGTACGGCGTGTACTGTGTGCGTGCCAGCGGCCACTCCTTTTCATATCTCCAATGCCCACCAACGTCAACGGCCGTTTCCCTTTCTGAGCGGATCTGGCGACCACTGCCGCCCCCCATCACGAAGATCCGTACCGGGGGTGCATCGGCCACGCCTGCATCGGCTCCGCGCGTGACTTCATCGAAAAACGCCAGGTGAACTTCGCCGAATTCTACCGCCGCATCAGCTCCGAAGTGAGCCTCTCCACTGACTGGTTGCTCGGGCGTTCTGCTCCCGTGTATCCATGGCCCAAACAGGAGATTCACGGGGCTGTCTTTGCGCGAGACGAGCTCCTGATAGGCGTTGGAGATAACGTGCGAATGGGAGTCATACCAGCCGCTTGCCAGGTATCGTGGGACGTCCGGCACCTTCTTCCAGCTGTCGTCGATCCAGCGCCCCGGACGCAGCCACCATTCATCCAGCTCGCCTCGCGTGGTGATCTGTACAGCGTGTTCCTCATATGTGGGCAGGTGTCTCAGCGGGGTCTCGCCGGGACGGATTGGGCCGTGCGCCAGGTACTGCTGAACTCTCTCGTCTGCCTCGTGCAGTACCTCCTTTAAGGGCGCGTCT
>PWGR01000096.1 GCA_003554565.1 Clostridia bacterium | reverse complement strand
CCAAAGGCCCATTCTGGGTGAACGATCGTTATCCCGCAACAGATCCTCAAACGTGTACTTCACATCCTCGGCGGTGAACTGCTCGCCGTCGTGGAACAGAACATCATCACGCAGGTGGAATTTCCAGGTGTACTCGTCGACCTGCTCCCAATCATGCGCCAGCATGGGTTGATCGACGGTTCCGAAGTAGATGAGTGGTTCAAATACGTTGGCCTGCGCGGCTGCTGTTGCGGAATTTGCATGTTCCTGAGGCGCCATAGTCATCGGGTCTATGCCCTGGGCTATGATTAAGGTATCCCCGATGGGGTCATCTGGATCCTCGTCCGGTGGGTCATCTGGGTCTTCAACTGGTGGATCATCTGGATCTTCCGCTTCTTCCTCTGTGGGACCGCACGCGGCAAGCAATGCGCCGGTCAGCAGCAGCATAAGGACGAGCATGATCGCCAAATGCTTACCCCGAACTTCTATCCGTGACAAGATAACTCCCCCTAACGTGAAATGTTTCCTCTAAATATATTCTGACCGTACGTATTCAAGGCGGCGACGCCTGTTTCCTCTTTTCTTGCAAGACATTTTATCGATCAGAGCACAACCTCGTCAGACACGAACGACTACTGGCGTGCCTTTGGAAGGCATAATTGAATGTAATCGGCCCTGCGTCATGACCAATCTCCGCATGCAAGCACTCGTTTCTGGTATAAATTAGGGCGGATGATGGTTGTGCATATGAACGATATCTACTGATGGATATTCCCGGTACACATGGAAGCCAGATGGCCATAGACAATGACGTTGACCAAAGGCTCCCATCCCGATTGTCACTATCATCAATTGCATGCTTATCTGTTGATGGTATCATGCAGACATTGCAGGATCGTGTCGGAATCCCGAATGCCCGCTAACCCTGCCGCAGCAAGGAGAGACGAAATCAATCTGACATTTGCGGCATCTGACATGAAGAATCAGGGCACTTACTTACGGCAAATTTGCGCGCTTCTCCCCCAGCATCACCAGAGTGTGATATCTCAATGGTACCCACACCCAGGCACCGCAAATCATTGAGATTCATCTGCTATATGCTGCACAGGTGACCCGATCGTTAAACTGGATATCATGCGAATGATTTGAGTGTAACATGCATGGGTTCAACTGAAAGACAGTGGCTGATGTTCGATAATGCATCCCGAGACGTCATTGCGGGAGATTCTCGAACCCCGACCCCGGTCATCGAGCACCTTCACCGAATATAGCTCCGCTTCCGGCGCAACCCCGACCACTCCTGACCCCTCATCCAGTGCAGCGGCAATACCTGCCACCCACGTACCGTGGCCCTGCCGGTCAGTGAAATCTTCTGGATCTTCGTCCACAAGGACGTTGACACCCCCTCTCACCCTGAGACAGGGATGTTGGACATCTATGCCTGTATCCAGTACAGCCACGGTAGCCTCGCGACCTCTGGTCATCTCCCAGGTTTTGCGCAGGTGAGCCCGATCACAGAACACCCGTCGCACACCCCAGGGAAAGATCTGCGGCTCTTCCAGGGGGAGAACAGGAGAGTCAGGTTCAACGTACTTAATTTCGCTGCGGCAGGCCAACCTCCCGGCATCGACGGGTCTCATCCTTGCCCATACGATGCGCGTCGCGCGAAGGACGTAGTGAACCTCACCGCTGTAGTAACGGACCAACGACGGGCCGACGGGTCCAACAAAGCCTATCAGATAATACCGCAATGGATGTACCTCCACTTGCCGCGGTGGGCGTTGCGGTCAATGCCGGAACACCCGAACACACGGTGAGATTGCTACATCTTACGTATTGGCCTGAAATGGGTGTCCCGGGAATGATCCCCTCGGCGAATTAGGCATGTGATCATACAGTCAAACTGGGCAGCCTCAATGTTGTCCAAGCACAAGGTTGGAGTGATTATCGATTTTCGGAGGGCGGTCGCCCCAGATCAAATGGTGGGGAGGCGTGAGCCATGTTGCCGCCAGGCAGAATAACTATTCAAATCTACGCATTTAGGATACACAATACAGTTAAACATTGCACACAGATTGCTCCGACAGAATAGGCTCCAATACTCAGTAGACACATCGCCTCTATAATGCAAGACTACTTGACCAGCACTCTCACCGGAATCCACTCCGTCATGAGCATCACCTGGCCATTCACAAGCACACCTCTTATTCCCTCTGCTTGAGCGGCCGGGTCTATTATGGTGCTCCGATCGAGCACCTCATTTTCTTCGAAGATCACTACATCTGCGCACGATCCGGCCCTTATGACACCGCGGTTTTTCAGTGAAAGCAGCCCGGCCGGCATGCTGGTCATTTTTTTGCGGCCTTCTCAAGGGAGAATATATTCTCATCTCTCGAGTAATGCCCCAACATCCCCGGGAAAGTACCGTAGTCACGTGATGCGCCATCAAATCTGCAATATCCAGTAAATATGCATACCAAGCACCAGTACCCGGACCGCCAGCAGTACTCGCGTGACGGGATATATCCAGTATAGCCTCTCGCGATAGCGCCACAGCAGGGCCAGAGCCCCGGTGATACAGAACAGGCCCCCTATAACGGTGAGGGGTTTAGAGATAGAAAAGAAATGGGCCAGGAGGGGATTAGCTTCCTCTATAATTCCCAACCGCAAACCCCACGCGGTGAACACAAGGTCAGTCGCAGCAGAAAGCCACAGCAGAGCCATTGCCACGGCAATACCGAAGTGTGGTCGTAACAGCGCTACGGTGACCCGTCGCCATACTCCCGGCCAGTCGGGACACTCACCGAAGCGACTCATCTTCAGGACACCTCCACATCCTTCCGCCCAGGGAATAGATAACAGCCCCGTTACTATCCCAATTATACAGCTGGCAAGCCTGGTTCATCGCAGCATGCTCCTCAGCGCTTCTCGCGCCTCTGCGTGCTTGCGCTGCAGGAGGGGAGAGCATCTTTCGATCTCGCCCTCGCCCCGGTACAGGCGCGACGCAAATGCCAGGCAGGTCGCTTCTCCACACCGACCGCAATTGTATTCCTCTTCCGGTAACCACCCCAGTATATCCATGGCCGAGGGCAGCTCCCGGCGGGCATAACACGGTTGGATCTCACCACGTCGCCGGTAGGTATCATTTATGAGATCTCGAATGTCGGCAGCCAGCCGGTGGGCGTCAGTCGTATTCTTAGCCTTCATTGCCGTCATCGACTCCGGGTACAGCGTAACCATACGGAGTGCGTCAGTATAACAGAGTATCCCCTCCGAATGATTGTATATGGCATTCGGAATCACCGCATTCAAGTACGGCAGCATTTCACCAATATCGCGGGAGAATTCGGCCCTAAACCGCACCTGATCGCTTTGCACGAAGCAGGGGCGAATGTATATGACGTCAACCGATCGGAGGTATTCGTTCTTTTGCGGCTCCCCGGGAAAACCTGCAATCTCCAGATCATCGTCGCTGCGAGGGCTCACAGGAATTCTCCCTTCACCTCGATAAGTGCATTGACCAGTGCATCGATATCTTCATGGTCATTGAACGGACCCAAGCTGACGCGCAGCGCACCCCGATCCAGGGTCCCCACATGCCTGTGTGACGTGGGAGCACAGTGCAGGCCAGCACGTACCATAATACCGTACGAGTCATCCAAGACAAAGGCCAGCTCCTCCGCCCGGGCCCAATCGACGTTGAACGAGATGACCGGGACTCGCTGTTCGGCCTCTTCTGGCCCGTACAGTTCGATGCCCGTCACCTCGCCCAGTCGGTCAAGTGCGTAAGCCGTAAGCCGTCGCTCGCACCGCGCAATCTTGCCGACATCATGATCAATGATGTGCCTCACTCCCGCAAGCAAGCCGGCGATGCCGGGGCCGTTGGCTGTACCCACTTCAAAGCGGTCTGGAAGGACGTCTGGCAGGTCCTCACGTGCAGACTCACTGCCCGTGCCCCCAAACCGGACCGGGCGCGGTGAAACTCCCTCGGCTATATAAAGTCCCCCCGTCCCCTGCGGGCCGAGGAGCGACTTATGTCCGGTAAACGCAAGTAGATCTACCCCCAGTTCCCCCACATCAACCGGGAAGCAGCCGGCCGTCTGCGCAGCATCCAACAACACTGGAATGCCCCGGTCTCGCGCGACGCGAGCTATCTCCTTCACCGGCATCAGGGTGCCGAGCACATTGGAGGCATGATTGACTACCAACAGCCGGGTCTCATCCCGCAGAGACGCCTCCAGCGAATCCAGGACCATCGTCCCGTCCAGACGGTGCTCGGTCATGTTGATCTGAACCCCTCCATCCCGCTCGAGGGATTTGAGGGGTCGCCACACGGCATTGTGCTCCACTCCCGTGCATACCACATGATCCCCCGACGACAGCAGCCCGAAGATCGCCAGGTTCAGTGATTCGGTGGCGCAGGACGTAAAAACAATGCGGCCGGGATCTCCAATACCGAATAAACGCGCCAGGGCAGCACGCGCCTCATATGCTATGCCATCTGCTCGTAGTGCGCTGCGATAAGCTCCACGGCCGGAGCTTGCCCCCACCTCGCGCGAGAACCAGTCAACAGCCTCGTAAACAGACTCGGGTTTGGGGTGGCTGGTCGCAGCATTGTCCAGGTAGATGCCCACTTCTTATCCCTCCTGAAGAGGAGTCAATTGCTGCACGGTTCACTTCACCTTCTGATTCTCATCATAATTCGCCGCTCGGAATGTAGAAACCTGTTCACAACCAAGTATGAAAGCGCAGACTCGCAGTGCCATTCCGGCGATCGCACAGGCGAATCGAGACAGGAAAGCCGTTGGTGTTGCTCGAATGGTTATATAGGGAAATGTGTTGCGAGCAGTGAAGGGGATGGTATGCCCGGCGACCTGAATCTTGAGTACATCGGCAAGCTCAAGCTGCGCAATGAGCGCAGGATATATAAGTCTGCCTCAGACAGGCGCCAGTTTATCGTCAGGCAGATTCGTGACAACGATGTGACGCACGAGAGGAAGGTACCCAAACACAATGTTACCACCCTCGCACATCACTTGAGCAAAAAGAAAGTTGCAGTCACGGATGTCGACGAAATGGTTGACGAGGGAAAGATCCCCCACCTCAACCTTGACTATCAGTACGGTTACCAGCGGCGCTTCGAGCTGCAGGATATCCTCGCTGTGCTTTGTGTTCTGGGACTGGCCCATACGGAGAAACAGGGGAACGGATTTCGCTATTATATCATTCACTGAGAGTCAAGAATCGCGGGTATTTGGCCCGGGGTGCGTCGATGTGATCCACGCACGCGCGACCTCGTGCAGGTCAGCCGTAAGGGACATGGATGGATCAGAGATTATGGACCTAGCGCCGGCGGACGCCGGCGGAGCTGGCTCAGCTGCAGAGCACGCGCTACCCCGCCCGAACAGATCAGGGTAGCGGCACGTAGTTTTTGTAGTCACAGGTTTCTCTGATTGGATTCTACTGCACCTGATAAGTGTAGATGCTTACATGATACCACCTGTCCGGACAGTACTGTTGATAATGATTCCGGTACCTTTTATGAGCAGCCTGGTTGAGCTGCGCGCAGGAATAGCCATGAGGCAACAGCAAACTCGCGTCATTGCCACAGGAAAGGGAATCGATTTATTGGTTCTGGTGGCAGCCATCATCGGTCTATCAACGACCCTGCCGCATATGGGACCGCAAATGGCACCTATCGCTCTATTTCTAGGCATTACTGCAAACTACCTTTTCCTGCGGAAGTTCGTTAATACGCCGACATCCAATCCTTCCGGCTCCCCAACCTGATGCAGCATCTACCAGCCGCGCATCACCTTTCTGACGTCTGACGCTCTACTTCTCATCGTCCAGCCCATCACTCGGGGCGCCAGTAGGATCTCGTCTACCCACGACAGAGTGGGTACAGCTCTGGTGGTGCGTTTTGGTAGCAGTGTCCCGTAAGGTCAGCCGGGCTGTATTCAGGTGCATCTACCACAATAATCTCATCGGCCACATCTTCATACACTGCCCGGAAGTGGGTCTTGGACTTACTGACAATTATGTTGAAATCCTCAACGCTCCAACCATATTTCTCTATCGGATCGGTGTCAATGAGCGATGAGCGACGACTGACCAGCTGTACCCACACCCCGTCGACATCTAAAATTGCAGTGGGACCGTGAGTGATGCTGCGCCCCTCCGTCATCGGACCGGTAGCCAGGTATTCAATTTCTCCCGCCCACAGGACGCCTCCGCACAAGTGGACTGGTCCCCCGGCTCGTTCAGAGCTGCGGCTGCCCGCCATCACCTCCACTTCTGCGCCGGCTCCCGCCCGCATACACAACTCGACAGCCTCCGGGTCATACAGAAGGGGATGGGCAGCACCTCCGGCTCCCTGCTTCAAAAGCTCATGCAGGACAAAGGTAGTATCCTGCATGCGGTCGGCATGATCAAGAATAATGACCGGTCGAGCGGCCGTCTGCGCGCGCTGAATGGCCAGTGCGACACCCTCGCGAACAGAGTACAGATCAGATTGGTGGGTGAAGGATTTTCTGTGTGACCAGGCCAGATCAGAAAGATCAGCAGCGATCCTTTCGGCCAGTTCGGGGTTGTCGTCGGTGATGGCCACGGCGGATGCGCCGAGCTGGGAAACATCTGACCAGGCAAAGCCAAAGAAAAACGAAACGTCAACAACGTCCGGCTGCCCAGCCCACTGCCGGACCCTTTGCTGAACCTCGCTCGCCGGCCATTGGGTAGTTGCACTGTACAGGCTGGGGATGACGAGTCCCGGCTCGCTCATTGCAGCGACCGGCGCAACTTCTTGGTGGAGCACCTGCAGCATAGTGCGGGCAGCTCGCTCACCAGTATCCCCCACGTCTATGTGTGGGCTGCAGTGATAGCCAAATACACCCGTGGATGCATCCAGGATGTCCGGGGATATGTTGGCATGCAGATCCAGGGTAAGCATTACCGGAACGTGGTCACCGACCACCTCCCGCACTTCTCGCACCAGGTCCAGCTCGGGATCCTGGCGGCTCTCGGTCACCATGGCCCCGTGCAGCACCAGCAGGACGCCGTCGGGCGGCACCGCCATCGCCTGCAGACCGGTGCATATTTCTCCGGCAAAGTACTCGTAGACATCATCTGTAACGGTCGGGCCGACACCTCCAGAAGCGTACACCAGAGGAACCACCTCAGCACCTGCGTTGGTAAAGACCGAGGCGGCGCGACCAACTGCGCTGTTCGGCTCGGCCATATGCTGCTCCAACATCTCTTCACCCCACTGGGCACCGGTCGTGAATGCTTCCATGTCTGTCTTGCCCGGTAGAGATGTCTGGGTTTCGTGGCTTAGGCCGGCAAGAGCTATGCGCATCCTGTCCCCTCCTAACGACGGCTTGATTGTGCCTGCACCTATTATTGGCCGTCACAGTCAGGATTTCTGTCGAGCAAAAATTGCGCGACTTCGCGATGGCCCACGATAAATTCACCATTTGCGATATTATGGATTCATCCTGCGCATTTGCACTCTGTCAACCATCTCATCGTCGCCAGATACAGCTGAGGACGCAAGCGAACAGTAAGACATCGAGCTAATTCGTGTCAGTCCAGATGATGCCGAGTGAGAACCAGAAATTGCGGTAACTTGGAGGTCAGAATTTCGGATCCCACCCCACCCCCCTCAGTAAAGTATACTGTGCGGAAAACACGCAACTCTGATAATATAAAAGTGGAACCTTCGCGTGGGATATTCGTCACCTGACATGAGCTATTACAATGGAAAATGAGACAGCGGGTGTAAGGAAGCCGCCTTCTTTCCGGTGGCGGAAAATCTACCTGTCATGTGCATGCCAGACGGTGCATAGGAAGTATCGAAGGGAGACTGAGCATGAATATCGCCTTTTTCTTGATGCCCAAGTCAGAAGTCGTCCACATGCCCATCAATTCAACCATGCGCGAGGCGCTCGAGAAGATGGAGCACCATCGATACACCGCCATTCCGCTGACAGATGCTGATGGACACTACGTCGGTACCCTGACTGAAGGCGACCTTCTCTGGGCGATCAAAGAGCGCGACCTCTTCTCTGTCCGGGACCTGGAGAAAATTCCACTCGAGGAAGTAGACAGGCACTTCCAGCACGATCCGGTCTCCATATACGAGGACATACAGGCCCTGCTCTCGTTGGCCCTCGAGCAGAACTTCGTACCGGTGGTGGATGACAACGGCACCTTCATCGGCATCGTAACCCGCAAGGCTGTCATTGAATTTTTTGCCGAGGATTACATGAATACACACCGACTCAAGAGCCGCTTCATCGACGATTGAAAGCTGGAGCGCGCCAACCGGCTGCGCCGGCACCCACACGTGCGTTGTTGTAATGTTGCTCCACTGAGATAGAATACTGCACCGTGCAAAGACAACCTGTGCCTCGCAATCTGCATGTGCACGCAATCCCGGTACCCGGTTGCCTTAACCCCGGACAACTCAGATGCGGGAGCAACGGCGCCTCCAAATGACCGGTGCGCCACATCCATATGACATCAATCGTGGCTATCATACACAACCTCACCAGCAATGACCGTCATGTCCACGGAGCAATCGACCAGCTCATCCCCACCGAGTTCCAAGAGAGGGGCATCCACAACAGCAAAATCGGCCAGTTTGCCAACCTCAATAGAACCCTTGATGTCCTCGGCAAATTCCGCATAGGCGCCGTGCATGGTATAACACCGCAGGGCGTCAGTGAGACTGATCCGTTCCTTCCCCCCGAGGACTTCGCCACCGCGGCTCTTCCTGCTGCAGGCGGCCGCCATACCTGCCAGGGGATTGGGGTGAGACACTGGCGCGTCCGAACTCAGTGCAACCGGGATGCCAGCATCCAGCAAGCTCCGCATTGGGAACATGGATCTCGCCCGCGCGACACCATAATCGCCGGCGTAGTTGTCCCCGTAGTCGTGCAGGAAAATTGTCTGCCCGACGGGTATTATGGACATGTCCTTTATGCGCTGCCGGAGATCAGAAAAGGCCATGGCACAATGCTCAATCCGGTGCCGGGGTACGCGGGAGTATCCCGGGCGAACTCCACGCCGGGGGCGGTCACCGAGGGCAGCCTCCTGTCCGTTCAGGACCATTTCTATCCCGCGGTCCCCGACCGCGTGAGCGGTCAACGAGAACCCCAACCGGTTGGCCCGGAGAAAGATATCTATAATTTCCTTCTGTGAGGTGACCTGTATACCGCAGTCTGCGGGATCCGAGGCATAGGGCTCTCTCGTTGCAGCGGTGGGACCGCTGGAAGAACCGTCGGCAAACAGTTTCATGTGCCCGGTACGGAAGTACCGGTTCCCCTGCAGAAAACGCAGGTGCCCGCCACCCGACCAAACCTCGTCCATCTCTTCGGGGGGAACCGTGGCAAAAACCCGCAGGGGTATTTTCTCACTGCTGTGCCACCCGGCAATATCACAAGTAGTGCCCTCCCTACCCATGTCATGCGCACTGGTTATGCCCCACCGCACCAGATCGGCACATCCGGCAGCATACCATTCGCGCAGCTGGACGGAAGGCGGAGAAGATACCTCCTTGACGGGGTCACGGGCCGTCTCCCGCAGCACTCCGGTGAGACGCCCGTCTTCATCCCGGTCCATGACCCCTCCGGGTAGATCCAGACTGTCATCGGTCAGCCCCGCCTCGTTCAGTGCCCGGGAGTTGACGACCCCAATGTGCCCACAGCAGCGGGTCAGAACCACCGGATGATCCTTTGACACCTCATCCAGGTCCCACCTGTCGGGATGCCTGCCCTCTGCCAGATGGAGCTGGTTATATCCACGACCGCGAATCCAGCATCCCGCATCGAGGTCCTCCGACCTCTTCCGCACCAACTCCTTTATCTCACCTATCGAGGCGGCCCCGGTTAGATCAAGTCCGGAGATGGCACTCCCCCAGCCCATTATGTGACAGTGCGCCTCTATCAGGCCCGGGAGCAGGGTTCGCCCATCCAGCTGCACTACCAGAGTATCCGGTCCCTTCCAGGCCAGGGCCTCCTCTTCGGTACCCACGTACACTATGCGGTCTCCCACCACCGCCACCGCCGATGCGACATAATCATCAGGATTTACCGTAAGGACGGTTCCGCCGGCAAAAATCAGATCGGCCTGCACGCAATCACCCCTCTCAGAACTGCACCCGGTCACACATGTTTTTCTCTTCCGAGATCAGATGCATGTTTGCTGCCTGTGGCATGCAGCGGCACGCTCACTCAATCACTCCAGCGGGCAATCACCTATATTGCTGGTTCCTTCGTCCCGTTGCCATGCTGCTACTGAGCCACAATGACTCCGGATGACACATAGCTTCACCGATCAGGTCACAGTTTCTCAGTGCCGCACCATCGCAGGGTAATCGCGGCCAGGATCCGCGCCGATTCGAAAATGCTTTCGATCTCCACATACTCATCAATCCCGTGGATATTGCCTCCCGCTGGACCGAGGCAGATTCCCACAGAATCAAACATGTGCGCAAACCGTGAATCTACACCGGAGTTGTGAGCAAAGACAGATGCGGGCTGCTCGAGAACCTCCTGGACAGTGTCCCGCACCAGAACCACAAACGGGTCATCCTCTTCCTCCACCCGCGGCTCTGCGTTCCAGCCAAACCATTCTATTTCCGGCGGGTGCTGCTTCAGCCACTCGTCATCTGCGGCTGAATATACGGCATCCTCCACCTCGCTCTTGACCTCTTCGCTGGTTTCACCCGGGAGAAAGGAAATCCTGGCCTCGATTTCCGCCCAACCGGGAACTGTTGAGGGCCAGTCACCTGCCCGGTATTTCCCTATGTTGAGATAACAGGTCCGGCCCCGTGGACTGGCGGGGAAGAGAGAGTGCTCGACATAACCCCTTCGGCGATCCAGATCCTGCAGCGCGGAGATGATGGGTGCCATCTTCTCCACCGCACTCACCCCCGCATCGGCAGTTCCCGCGTGAGCCGTCCGCCCCTGCACGTTGATCCGAAAATAAAGGATTCCCCCGTTTCCGATGCGCACACCATGGGCGGTAGGCTCCACGGCAATAAAGGCATCAGCGTGGTGTCCACGTAGGAAGCAGGCCAGTGCACCGCCGCCACCTCCCGCCTCTTCTTCGATCACGCTCTGCAGCTGCACCGTGCCGCGCGGGCGGTAGCCCGCCGACAGCATGGCGCGAAGAGCAGCCCAGGCGGCGACCAGCCCGCCCTTCATGTCGCCCGCCCCACGACCGTACAGGCGGTCACCCACAATGGTCGCCTTCCAGGGAGGATATGTCCACCGGTCCTCCGGCTCAGCGGAGACGACATCAATATGTCCATTCAGGATCAGGGAAGAAGCATCCTCCTGTCCCGGCAGGGTACCGACCACATTCGGCCGCCCGCGGTAACGCTCCTGTGGTGGCAGCTCCTCCAGTCCGCAGTACTGCGGGTGAGTCAGTACACCTTCTACTTCGTCTGCAGTGAAGGTGTCGATGTTCAGATCCAGCTCTTCATACATCTGGTGTATTATTTTCTGTGCGGGTCCCTCATTACCCACAACACTGGGCGTCTCCACCAGCTCGGTGACCCTCTCAAGTGCCTCGTCGCGCAATTCTTCTATCTCGGAAAACACATCTTGCAGCACGTCCTTATCCACCTGCATTGGGATCCCCCCTAAGTTTTCCGGTCGCGCGGCGGGTGATTTCCCGATACCGGCACCATGTGGACCTGCACACCCGCGGCCCCAGTCCAGCCACCACGCGCCATCGACAACCATGGAAGCTCCAGCACCGCCTACATGTCATCTCCCAGCTTGAGCCTGTGACGGCTCAGCGTTCAGCCCACTCTTCTTTCCAGTCCCGGTACGACGGGAAGCCCGGAATACCCTCCGCCGCCAGTATCGCGTTCACCACCGCATGCATGAGAACATCCGCCGCAGCAGCTCCAATGATGTCGGTATCCTCACCCGGCGATTCTCCACCCGCCTTCGCGCCCCCTACTGACAGCGCAAAAACGGCATCGCCGTCGCGCATCGTGTGTATGGGCCGAATCACACGAGCCAGTCCCTGGTGGGCCATGTCCGCAACTTTAGCCAGCTGTGTCTTGTTCAACCCGGCATCTGTGGCCACACAACCGATTGTGGTGCTGTCTGTGAGCCCACCGGAACTCGGACGCTGATTGTGCTCCGACTGCCACAGGCGCGATTCGGGAGGTAATCGGGTAGGAGGCGGGGTCACCCCCGCCGCCCCCCACACCACCGGACATGCGGACCCGCATCCGGCGGTTCATGTTCGGTCACGATAGGTCATATAGCAATGACCTCTTCGCGGGATGAGTCTTCAGATCGTGCCGGAGTTGCACGCGACCCGCCGCCGGGCCCCGACGGATTCACCGCCTACTCCCGACGGTCGGCTCCCAAGGGAGTTTTCCGTCGTCTGTGTGCATCCCTCGAACTCACTGGGAACATCCTCTCGAACATGTTCGGTCCTTCGGTGAGGGACAGTCCCCGCCTATTATGACCCCGGTTGACTTCTGCCGCCTCATCTGAACCTCACAGCACAGATTGTCATTTCTGACCAACGGCAGACCTCCCCGGGTAAGGACGAATACTTTCCCCGCACACCCGCCCTGTTTACGCAACGGACCTTCGGCCAATATTGGGCTTCGTCTTGTGTGGCAGACTCGCCCAGCCCGTCACGCCTCGTCCAAGGTTCGTGCTCCTCGGGTCGCGGTTTTGCCTCCGGCTTCCTTCAGATCCCGCGTCACCGCGGGCACCCTTCCATACCAGTGGTCCTACGTGGCCACGGGCCACAGGGGACTTTCACCCCTTAGCATTCGCCCATGCCGGGCATACCACCACCTGCGAAGGAACTGTACGCGTACAGCTCCTTCGTATCGGGATTTATTACATCACCCAGGGCGTTCACGCACACTACGGCCCCCACTGTAGCGCCCGAGTGAAGAACGGCGCTGGCGGTGCCGGTACCCCCTTTAGTAGGGACGCCCGTCGGCGTCTTACCGGCAGTACCGCCCGTTCCTCCCCCGACGTTTCCCTCCCGCACTTTTGTGCAACCTACCTTCTACATCCAGAAGGCATTTCGATGGCATCGCAGCGATTTCCTGCAAATGAAGCGAGACTACAGGCTTTATTCGCATACTCAACCCGCACACATTGCGCTGAAGCGCAAAAACTGTCCCCGCCGGACTGGGGTGCAGCGGACCAGATACTCCAACGACCAACAGGCGTATGACACCGCATGCCTCCATACACCTTGGGCATTTACTCGGTAGACGGGAAGGAGTTCATGCATTGCGCATCAAATATTCTACGTAATTGCGGATTTCGTTTCTGGAGGGAGTCTGGAGTCGGCAGTGTAAAGTGGCATCGGCTCCTTTCATCTTGTCTGCTTTATCACTTTATCCCAAAGACCAATGCAGGAACTTTCAGCACCGGGCTAGAAGCACTATTTGCTGGCATCTTCCTGGGGGAGAAGGAATTACATGTTTCACCGTAGTTTGAGCAAACGGCATCAACACCTGATGCTCGCCACTGCGATGATCGCAGCTTGGATGTGGAGCCTGCCTCTCTTCGGCGGGCTACAAGTGATGCTGCCGGTGCCGCAGGAATCCGGGATCGGCATTTCGCTGAGTTTCCTGTTTCTAATCGGCAGCGCCTGCGGCTACCTACCGCTGGCGGTGGGGCGTCCCGTGCGGCACAAGAGCCTGCTTGCCGTCGCCTCGCCCTTCGCCTGCCTGGCCACCATGTTAGCTCTCTACGCCCTTGGCTCAATGCTGCCTCGCCCCGCACCGTACCTTTACCTGGTCCTGGTCCTGGCGATGGGAGCGGCCACGGCACCCCTGTTTGCCGCATGGGGAGCATCCATCTCCTGGGTGCCGGATGGTCAGAAGGGGCGGTACGTCGGAGAAATGCTGCTGGCGGGATCAGCTGCACACGTGATAGTGCTCGCCCTGGTTCGGTTCTCCCCCCCTGCGGCGCTCGTTGTACTCTCCCTGATGGTCGCAGCCTCTGGTTACCTGCTGCGCATCGCGGGCCTGTCCGAGGCAGACTTCGAGCTGCCGGCGGCAGAAAACGCCGAGTGGGCCCCGCAGGAAGAAAGGCGGCGCAGGGCCACGACCATGTACTGGATCCTCTTCTTTCTCCTTCTGGTGAGCTACTACTCGCTGTCATGGACAGGCCATGAGATCATACTTTCTGTAGTGGGAGTGGGGCCACCCCTCGCCCTCGCCGGCCCGGTTATGTACGGGGTTGCGGCACTGCTGGCGGGTATAGTGGTGGATCAGACGGCTGAACTTGAAGCCGCGGCAATGATCGGTCTAGCGCTTATGATCAGCTCCTACATCATAGCTCCTGCAGTGACAGTGCTATCTGCCTGGACACCGCTCAACCTGGTACTTGAGACCAGCTACGGCATTCTCGACCTGTTTGTTTTTGTGTGCATCGCCGCCGGCGCCAGAATGCTCGGCAAGTCGCCCTATCACTACTACGCTCTCGGGCTGGCCGTCAACGCCGCAGTCGTAGCATCTGGATATCCCTGGGTCGAGGAGATCACAGCACCAGATTTCTCTGCCTCACACTCCATGGTGATGGCGGCTGCCCTGCTGATAGGTACCCTGTCCATCGTCACTCTTCGAGGGCTGCGACGCCAGCTCCAGCGCGAGGCACGTGTTGAAGACAACAAGAGTGCCGAACTGATCAATGACGGCTTCTCCACCGAGGAGCTGACTCCCCGCCAGAAAGAAGTAGTGGCCCTCATGATGGAGGGACACGACAACGCCACTATTGCACAGAAGCTGCACATAACTGCAAACACCCTCAAGACTCACATCCGTAACATATACGGAAAAGCACAGGTGAAAAGCCGCGCCCAGTTAATCCTCAAGATCAATCGCTGGTCCGAGGAGCAGGCGCGTCATGAGGTCGCCCGCAAGCTTGAGAAACAGTGACTGCCAGCTCTCCGTCTGAGTGCAGGGAGCATCTCACCCCGCCTCCGGACAGAATCACCCCAGAGGGTGATGACATCCCGCTGCAGCCTCCCCTAGACTCATCACAGGCAATGACTCTCCTGCGAGATCCCCGTGCAGGCCTGCGGGCATCTCGATCGAGGCGATGAGATTTCTCAGTACACGGGGAGGATAGGAATGAACAGACAGAGCAGTCTGGCACGATACCAGTCGATTCCCATTCCACCACCCATCATCACCCACCCGGGATCAGGCGGCAAAGCAAAAGGTGCCGACACAGACGACTTGATGCACCAACATGCGGTATTTATCCCTGTGCAGACAACAGGCGATGCAGTATGAGGGTCCAATACGACGCCAAACACCGGTTTGCGGCCGGATTCGACCCGGATACCGGGGTTTACTACCGCACCAATACCAGAGACATCCTCGGACAGGACACAGGATGCGATCCATTCATGGCCTCCTTCCCCCACTTTCTGGATGTGGGGATTATGGGCTACTGCACCCATGGATTGAGCGGTCGGTGTCGCGAGGCGGGCATTAACTGCTATCTCGATGGTGAGGCAGAGTACCAGGACAACATGAGCCTCGAGGAATTCGGTCAGCTGGT
>PWGR01000296.1 GCA_003554565.1 Clostridia bacterium | reverse complement strand
AGATGATCGATGGATTTGACGAGCTGATGGGGATGCTCGTTGGCATGTGCCTGGTGTTGATGGTAGTGGGCGGGGTCTTTGCCTTCGCCATCCTTTTCAACATCGCCACGGTGGGCATCATGGAGCGCGCGCGGGAGTTTTCATCTATGCGGGTACTGGGTTACGAAAGAAGTTCCATATTTCGCATCATCCTACACGAGAACATTCTGGCGACCGCCCTGGGTCTTTTGGTCGGGGCTCCCATGGGGCATGCAACGTTTCTGGCGGTGCTGGAGGCCTTTCAGCGTACGGAGATGATCTTCCTGCCAATGCCCTTCAGCCCGGTGTCACACCTCATGGCCGGCGCGGTGGTGTGCTTCTTCGTGGTGCTGGTCATGGGCGCGGTCTGGATCAAGGTAAGGAATATCAACCTGCTGCAATCGCTATCGAGCCGAATGACCTGAGAGGAGAATTGGCTGTGCGAAAAAAGTCTATCGCAATCATCATCGCCGTAGGAATAATCGCTGCGGGTTCTGTGATGGCCTATGGGCATTTATCCGCAGTGGAAGTGGACGTCGATGTTGTCGGCGAGGAGCGAGTGCAGGAGATTATTTCCGGTACCGGTCACCTGGTCGGCGATGAGGAGAGGGAAGTAGTGGCCCGTCATTCGATGGCCGTGGATGAGATCGCTGTGGATGCCGGAGATGCGGTTGAGGCGGGCGCTCTTTTGGCTCGTGGCGATAGCGAAGAATATGAGCTCGAAAAGCACAATCTGATAGTTGAAAGGGACGCTCTGCGTGATGAGATCGAAAGCCGGGAGGATACCCTTCCTTCGAAATCGGACAGTGCGCAGAGCAGACTGATCGCCGCGCGCGAGTCATTGCGGGAAGCCGAAGAGAATGCGGCTGTCATGAGTGATCTCTTTGAGGCGGGCGCGACTGCAGAGAAAGACTACCGGTCGGCTCAGTTGCAGGTAAGCGCTGTACAGGCCGATGTGAGCGAAGCAGAAGCAGCACTTGCAGAGGTCAGGCGGCAGAGCCGACAACTGGAGGCGGAAGCGCGCCGCCTGGGAAGTATGGATGAGCAGATCGCCTCTTTGCGGCAGAGGATTGCCCAGCATGAGTTGACTGCTGATCGCGGCATGGTCGTCGGGGAGAAGCTGGTGAGTGAAGGAGATGTGGTTTCCGCTGGAACTCCCCTGTTTCTGCTACACACAGAAACGATGTTGGTAAAGATCGATGTGCTTGCCGAAGATGCGCGACAAACGGAGGTTGGGCAGCTGGCCATGGTTTCCGGCGATGCGGTGGGAGATGAAGAATGGGAGGCTTCGGTGGAGAAGATCCATCCCCGGGCAACAGAACGGGTGTCTGAGTTGGGCGTGCGGCAACGGCGGGTTCCGCTCGAGCTACGGCTGGTCGAAATGCCGGACGGTGCGCAGCCGGGATATCCGGTCGACGTGGACATTATTGTCCAGGAGGAGGAGGGCCTCGCCGTGGATCGGGATGCCGTCTTCCAGTTGGATGGAGAGGATCACGTCTTTCTCCTGCGCGATGATGCGGCGCACCTTCGGGAGGTCACAGTCGGCCTGGAGGGAGACGAGCTGGCGATCGTGCTGGAGGGGCTGTCCGACGGGGATCTCGTGGTGGTCAATCCGCCGGGGGAGCTCGATGATGGCATCCGGGTGCGGCTTGAGGAATGAGAGCGAAGGGCGGGGGGTTGAGGATGAGAGCAAAGGACAGCATATGCGCCGCGGCAATGGCAACCTTACTCATCATAGGTGTGACGGTATTCCTCGGAGGTTCCGCGTCAGGCGCAGACGATCCGGGGGTCATCGATGAGGATGTGGCCGCCGAGCGGGCTCTGACGGTCGGAGACAAGGCGGAGGCTGCGCGGTTACACCTACATCAGCTTCTTTTGAAGGCGGTGGATCTGGAGAGGAAGCACGAGGTCGGTCCCCCGCGGCATACCCTGGACCCGCCGGGGGATTACGAGACGGCGCGGGTGGAGGAGATTTTTCCGTACGGTTTTCTGCCCTACGGGAGACGGCGCGGGTGACCCATGTGCGGCAACTGGCCAAAGTACGGGGGGGAGGCGCTCGAAGCCTACTACGAATTGCAGCTGGAAAAGGAGCGGCGGAAGGTCAGCGCGTCCACCATTGATACGCTCTCCGCTCACCGGGAACGGGCAGAATCGCTCCGCGGTGCGGGGGAGGTGCCGGAGGTAGATGTGTTACGGGCCGAGGCGGAGCTGGACAGGGCCAGGGCAGAGTTGGTACGCGCAGAGGGTGAGATTGAGCAGGCCCGGCTGCGGTTGGCAGCGGTGGTCGGGCTGGATCTGAAGGCAGAATTGCAGCTGCGAGAAGATGATCTGGCCGCCCCATCGTCCGTAGATTTGGATCTTCAAGAGGATCTTGCGCGGGTCCGGGAGCTGGACCCCGGAGTGTCGGCGGCGCGGGGGGAAGTGGCCGAAGCGGTGACGGAACTGGAGTTGTTCGTCGATCACCGCGGAGGTTATACCCGGCGCCGCTCCTATCGCGAACGGGAGCTGGCGGTGGAGCAGGCGAAGCACGAACTGCGCACGGCGAACCGTCGGGTCGAGCTCGAGGTGCGTTCGGTGCATGCGGAGATCGCGGCGGCGCTGAGTATCCGCGATGCTGTCGGGAGGCAGGTGGAGCCGGCGGAGCGGGCAGAAGAGATGGCGATGCTCCAGTATGAGGCGGGCCTCGTCCCCATCACAGCGGTGTTGGATGCCTCCCTGGCACATCGCGAGATTCGGATGAGCGCGGCGGAAGCGGAGATCAATTGCTTGCTGATCCTGACGCGGCGCGGGGTTCTCTTGGGGCAAGGCGCCGTAGAGCATGCGGAGGAAGATTATCGAGAGGCTTCCGAGAATATCGGGAGGCTGAAGTGATCATCGGATGCGGAGATCCCCAGCCCGTCGGCAGTGGAAGTATCAGTGAGCCGGGTGGGACCGGCTGCGCGTCGACCATTTCTCGTCATATCCCGGCCGCGAGGCCAGCCTGCCCTGTCAAAAATGTCTTGAGCGCTTCCGCAGAACAGGTAGTCCGGAGTCATTCCGATCCACCGCAATGGTTTCTTGGGCGATGAGGCGTCGTACTTGCAGGTTTCGGCGGCCGAACCTTTTCCGGGTGCCGTCAGCCCCAGGGTGATACGCTTGCGGACCCTTCTTCACGGATGCTGCAGTGCGATGGTTGAAGTCGAAGTGGATGTGCGCGGATGGTGTGCCACATCGGTGACACATGTGCATCGTATCTTCAATCTGGCTGCAGTCAACCGAAGAAGATAGAGGTGGGGTCTGAAGCGGCCGGTTAAGGGAGGGGAACCAATGCGGAGAAAGCAGTGCCCTTCATGCGGCGGATACTCTTACTCGGCGGCCCGTGACGCGGATTGGAAGTGCCCCAATTGCGGGACTGACCTCGCCGATCAAAAATCACGTCCCGCGGGTGCTTCGAGTGGGGCGTATTGCGGGTGATTGGTGGTTTATTGGTGGATTGATTTAGATACCAGCCCGTTTGGTGATCCTGGACCCCTAAAGCCCGGTGTTCCATTTTTCCCTACCCCCATGGTGAATCTATTTCGGTTCACCTGGGGGTGGTTCATCGATGGTT
>PWGR01000115.1 GCA_003554565.1 Clostridia bacterium | reverse complement strand
CCGAAACCGAATATTTTTCCGGATTCAACTGCAGCCCGGAAGCCGCCTCGTGGAGGTAAAGACCCGCCCGCGCACTTCGTCCATTTATGCTGAGATATCCGCCTCCCAGAACCCGCAGGTCATCAAGCATTTCGCGGGCCGCCTTTATGTATATGGGAACCTGCAGATCACGTCCCTCAATCATGTCGTCCCGACCGGGAGGTTGAGACGTCATCTTATAGTCAAAGACAAGTATTTCGTCCGGATCGTCAGTTGCAAGGAACTCGCTGCGGTCAACGCGATCTATTATGCCGCTGATCGTCAGAACAATCTCCCCACCACAGGACGACGCACCGGACAGCTCCAGTGAAAATGGCTCCTCCACCTGCCAGGGAAGAAGCTCCCCCCCGGTACCCGCAGAAGCCTCCCGGCGTTCCCGCTCCCAGGTGAGGAATCGGCTCAACACCTCCTCGGCTCGCCGCTCGAGACTGTCAAAGAAATGCTCGTGTATCCAACCCATAGATCTTCGGCAACGCCGGGACCATTCCGCAACGAGCCTCCGGATCTCCCGTCGTTCCTCTTCCGGAGTCGGCCCCTCGCCGTTCGCTATGTCCTGAGCATATCTACCGTAATAGGCTTCCAGCACTGCATGGTAAATTCGACCCACGAGAAAAATCGGAATCTCACGTTCCGTCTGAAACTGGGGAGACAGGCCCAGCACCTCCCCGGCAAAGAACCTGAAGGGACAGCGCGCATAGCGGTTCAGGTAGGTAGGCGATATGGTGTGTTTTTCGGGGAACCTGCTGCGCAGATCCTCCACGTCATTCTCTGATATATTGCCGTCCCACTCTGACCAGAAACGACAATGGCGTTTTCGGCAGGCCAAAAGAGAAAGCTCCACTGCCTGCGGATCCATCTCGTCGGCAAGCATACTTTCGCGAATGAGCGAGCCAGCATCCCCTGAGTGTTCCCCAGCAGCCAGCATACGTATACGGAAGTCGCGCCAGCATGATATGCGACCCAGCCCACTCAATTGACCGGGGTTTTCCCCGGCAGTGAAGTCAACAAGCCGGGCTGACGCGGCCATCTCCACCTCCTGCAGGTAAGCGGAAGGTGCCTGCGGGGCCTCGTCTACCTCCTGCGGAAATACCAGGACAAGATCATCGTTGGCGGCACAAGCACAGCGGTAGAAGAAGTAATTCTCCGCCCTCTCCTCGGCTTCGGGGTCATGAAGATCATCACCAAAGCAGGCGTCTTCCAGCCAGCCCGGGGACGTACGGCCGGGAAACACACCAGAAACCATGTATGGGAGTACCACAACGGGATACTCTCCGGGCTCAGGCGGCTCACCGGAGGAAAGCATCACTCCTCTGCCGGCCCTGGGCCGCAGCCCCGTCCGGTCCGGCACGTCCGGTATCGGTACCGTTTCATGCTGGAGAAACTCCCGGATTAACTCGGCATAATCTGACCACCCAATGGCAGTTCTGGATGGTCGCGGGAGCAGAGACGGGTCGATTCCTCGGTCCATTTGATCACGAAATGCTCGCCAGGCCGAAAGATCAGCAATCACCTCCGGTGTTCGCCCCCCATCCCCAAGCATTAATCCGCGCAGCGTTTCTTCCGCGCCCAGGACAGACATCACCTCCATGAGGTTCTCCGCGCAGGCAGCTGGATCCGAGGTATCGGGCTCATGGAGGGGATCCAGCAGGAGCTCGAGGCGACCATCCAGTCTCCTGATCTCAGCAATTGCATCCGTCAACCTGTCCAGCGATTCCAAGCGAAAGGAATCACTCCTCTGCTGGTACTGCAGTGAATCCAACACCGTCTGCAACTCCCGGTGCATACTGACGTCATCCATATCTTCTGGCAGATAGGCGCAAAGTCTGCGCAGTTCCCTCCACTCCGATCCAACGTAAGGCGAAGACACCAGCCGAAAAACACCCTCCACTGTGGGAGATTCGATGACCTCCAGCAAAGCATTGACCAATCTGCCCACCCTGGTCTCGGCCAGAGAAACATCACCGGAGGTGCTGACGGGGATCCCCGAGCGCAAAAAGTGTCTGGCCAGGGCCGCACGGTGTCTCTCATTCCTCACAATTACGCAGCAGTCACCGGGATCCCGATCGCCCTTCAGTTTCTCTTTAACAAATGCAGCAATCCGGTCATTCTGTTCGTGCTCATCACTTACCGCCCACAATCTTATCCGGGGGCGTTCGGGTAGCTCCGGGGTGAGATCGGTGGGGTCGATACGAAACAGACGGTCGGACAGTGGCGAATCTGCCAGCCGGTCAGGTAGATAGCGAGTGATGCTTTTGCTCAGCGATCCCCACTGACACCGGAGCTGGGCATCGGTGGGGTACACGTCCGAGACGCGTCCATCACCCGGCACCAACACCCGCACAGAATCCGCACGTTCGGCCGCCGCAATTAACAGCCTGTGCTCGGAAGGAGGCATATCACAGAAACCGTCCACAAGAATTCGCTCAAATCTGAGAGAATCATCATCCTGCAGCGCCTCAATTATGTGCGAAAACAGCAGGGGCTTATCGGCAGCATTCCCGCACCGCAGGCGCTCCTCATAGGTCTGCATCACCCACCGAATTTCCTCCAGAGTTCCATCACCCAGATCACCAGAGGTCAGTCCGTAGCCGCGGGTGGCCGAGGCAAATTCGTAAAGCGATGCGACCATGCCGCGTCTATTCCATATCTCTCGCAGGTGAGAAGATTCAGGAGGGACCACCTCCCGCAGGCATGCGCGGAGAATGCTCCGCTGGTGCCAAGGATCGAGCCTCCTGATCCTGACTCCCAGACGGCGCTGCAGCCTTCGAACCCAGCCACCCATCATCTGCACCGGCACATCACGCAGAATTTCGTTGCGGGCCTCAGCCCAGTCGTAGTACATCTCTCTCGTTTTGCGCAGAGCGCGCCGGTCGGGCACCAGATGTACTACCCTACCTGTCGCCGTCAGCAACCGATCAACCTCGCGGCGCCGTATCTCGTTCCCACTGCAAACCGCCATACAGGTTCGCCTCCTCAAAAAAGGAAGATGGTGCCGACAGGACTCAATTTCTGCGGCACCACCTCGAGTGCAGGGAATCATTTGCATCCCTATACATCAACGCACACCTTCAATTATCGCTGGTTTCTCTCTCCAGCTCCTGGCGCATTTTTTCCTTGTACAGACTCTTCTTCGTCTGCATGATCAGCTCCACAAAGCTATGTTTCCTCCTGCGCAACTGCTCCCTCCTGCGCTGCAGCTTTCTGCAATCGTTTGTACCGGACACCATCCGGCAGACCTCCCTAGTACACTGGTAGGATCAGGTCCTGTAACACACATATTGGACTGGGGTTTGATTGTGCCTCGATTAGCAACTCGTCGCCCCTGATCGCTCTACCAGTTATACTTCGCCATGCGAAGCAATATTCCTCCCCCCCATTCCCTTTACAAAATCATGACATCGCAGCAGTTTCTGCTGTCATCAGACTGATCATTCAACCACAGCGGAAATAGATGCGAAAAAATGCAAATCGTCGTTTCAATGTGTCAAGTCGAGGGAAAGAGGAGCGGGCGATATTACTACGGGCAGAAAAGGCAGACCGCGCAAAAAAGACATCTACTCTATCCTTTCCGCGCCTCGACACAT
>PWGR01000189.1 GCA_003554565.1 Clostridia bacterium | reverse complement strand
ACCCGGGGGCAGCCGGAGGTGACTGATGTCATCTCCACTTCCGATCTGTCGGAAGAAGACCTGCTGCAGCTGGCCGCCAGTGCCGAGACTGCCTCGGAGCACCCGCTGGGTGAGGCAATTGTGGCACAAGCCCGCTCGGAGGGGCTCAAGCTGCGGGACATGGAGGAGTTCGAGGCCATTCCCGGACACGGCATAGCCGGGGTTCTCGACGGCAGCGCGATATTGATAGGCAACAAGAAGCTGCTGCGGGACCGCGGTGTGGACCTGGAGGCCGCGGGCGAGATCCTGGCCGGGCTGGAGGAGGAGGCCAAGACGCCCATGCTGGTTGCCCGCGATGGGCAGGTAGTCGGGATCGTGGCCGTGGCCGATACCCTCAAGGAGGACTCGGAGCGGGCAATTGCTGAACTGAAGAACATGGGCCTGGTGCCGGTCATGCTCACCGGCGACAACGAACGGACCGCCCGGGCCATAGCCCAGCAGGTGGGCATCGAACGGGTGCGGGCGGAGGTGCTGCCGGATGAAAAGACAGATGAGATCCGCGCCCTGCAGGAAGACGGGGAGATGGTGGCCATGGTGGGGGACGGCATCAACGATGCCCCCGCCCTGAAGCAGGCTCATGTGGGAATAGCCATCGGAACGGGGACGGACATTGCGATAGAGGCGGCGGACATCACCCTGGTACGGGGCAATCTCGGTGCGGTGGTGGCCGGCGTCAGGTTGAGCCAGTCGACCTTCCGCATCATACGCCAGAACCTCTTCTGGGCCTATGTTTACAACACCGTTGCAATCCCGATCGCCGCCATGGGGCTTCTGAATCCGGTGATAGCCATGATAGCCATGACCGTCAGTTCCATCAGCGTCGTCGGGAATTCGACCCGCCTGCGTAGGGTCCGGCTGACATGACCGGAAGCTTCGGGCACGTGGGGGCGACCGACTGATTGAGAAAGGTGGATTATATGTTCTCTTTCCGACACGATGAAGGCAGCTCCGCGGCACACCGTTCACACATCTGGATGATGCTCGCCGGCTGTATTGTCATGATACTGGGGCTGCGGTTTCTGGCCGGAAGCGGCGCCACATGGAGCTCGCTGGGCTGGCTGATGGTTCTCGCGTGCCCGCTCATGCACATCTATATGATGGTGTCGATGCGGCAGGACGACGGAGAGTGCGATGGTGCGGGTGACTCGGAAGAGGACGGTCACTGACCGCGGGCGGTGAGAGCCCGGCCGCGGCGGGGAATAAGTACAGGTTGTCGGTGTCGTCCCCGGTGTGTACTCTGGCCGGGGGCGACCCCAACGGGAGGGGAGATGATGAGGCTGAAATTGATCCGGGGGGACCTGACGGTGATCCTGACAGTGGCGGCGTTGGCTCTGGTCCTGCTGCTCGTTCAAGCCCGCCTACCTTCCCTGCCAGATAATGAAGAGATGGTGACGATAAAGGTGGGGCGGGAGGTGGTGCGGGAGATCCCGCTGCACGGGCGGGCCGCGCCGCGCCGCGTTGAGGTGGATCTGCCCGGCGAGGTCCAGGCGGTTATAGAGATTGCCGGGGGTGCGGTGCGCGTGCTGCCTATGAGTGAGGAGGACTGTCCCCGGGCTATCTGTCATGAGGACATGAGCCCCATCGGTTCCGCGGGCGAGCGGATTGTCTGCCTGCCCAACCAGATGATCGTGTCGATCTCCTGATGCCAGCTAAAAGAAGACCGACACTTTCTAGTTTGGCGGATGGGTCCTGTGTGCTCACCGCAGACATCATTTTATCATGCTCGGACTCATTTATCAGACCTGCCGTCAGAGCTTGATCCAGGATCTCAATATATGGTCGTCGGTGCAAAAGTAGCCGTATCCGATGGTTCTGTAGATATCCGCATCCGCACAATAATACAGCGAAATGCCCTGCTCGCCGGCTCTATTTCAACCGACTCAACCACATCGTTCCCTTTTCTGCCGACGAAGTGTATCTTACTTTTAGACCGTACAGATGCCACCTCATCAGTGGTCAGCATGACCGTAATGGCCGTGCTCATACGATACACCGCTGTAATCGAACTCTCCCGTCAAGGGTTTCCGTAAGTCAAAGAGTCCGACTTTCCAGGCGTCAGATGCGCCGCCTGCGGCAGGAAGCATTCATCCACCGGCCGGCGCCGAGGAGGATGGCCAGCGGCGGGCCCAGCAGCAGGAGGAACTTCCTCACTGCCGGCATGTGCTCCCAGAATGCCGCGCGGAAGGTGTCCCAGACGTCGCGCAGGTCCTCCTGGGGCATCTGCACCCGCCGCCCTTCGTCATCCTGGACGAGCCAGGCGTGCTCGGCTCGTTCCAGGGCGGTTTCCTCTTTGCCCTCGTAGTTGACCCAGAAGTGCGAGAGCGAGACGGTCTTTTCGTACCGGACATTTTCTCTTTCGAACAGGGAGGCGAGGATCACAAACCGGGTCTTGCAGTCACCGGTGCCCGCCTCCAGGGCCTCGGATACCGTGGGGAAGTACCAGGGCACATTGTAGGTCTTCCAGTCGTACTGGTAGGGGAACTCCTGCAGGACGAACCTTTCCATCTCTTCCGGGTCGGAGGGAGCGTTGCGGCTGAGATGCTCCACCATCTCCGGGTCCACCGGCGGGTGGACCACCCGGTAGGCGCTGGCGGCGATGCGGTAGGGATTGGGGTACAGGACGAAGAGAATCCACAGAAAGAGAAATAACAGCTGGTGACGCGGTGCAAGCCTGAGCCTGTGCATGGAATCTCCCCCTCCCGTGGGTCTTCGGCGTGGGCACGCCCCCAGCGCTTGTAGGTGATATTGTAGTAGATTCAACTGCGTGCCGGAAAGACCTTCTTTTGGGCGAGCCGTGCGGGGATGGGGATTCCCCGGATGTAAAGCAGCGGCGGACGACCTGGGATGCGCGGGAGGGAAGGGAAAGGGGATGGTCCATCCGTCCTTCAGAGCGGGCGACGTTCCTTGCATTTGTGGCCGTTATTTCCTGTCGGCAAAGGAGAGAGGGGAGGTATTGGCGAACTATCACTAATACGACACCAATGGCGTGCGTCGGGGCAAGGGAATGCAGGCCAGCCCTGCTGCGACCCGCCCGGTCAGCCAGGAGATCTTTTTCAGCCGCCCGGTTGGGGGGATGCCAATGCGGTGCTAGGATCGCGATGATACCAGAATCATCGAAGACGAGCAGGCGGGGGACCTGCGCGATAGGGAGCTGCGGAACATTCTCCGCACCATCTACTTTGCCCTGGAGGAAAAGGGATATGATTCCGTGCAGCAGCTGGCCCACTACCTGCTCACGGGCGAGCCGACCTACATCACCGCACACCGCGGGGCCAGGGCACTGACCGCTCACCTGGAGCGGGATGAGGTGATCGAGGAGCTGGTCCGCTTTTACGTGAGGAATCATCCATCCATGGACGACTCCGGGTGAGGGTTGCCCCGGCGGGTGCCGTATGGTTCCGCCTGCAGTCCCTGGCAGTACCTTGCCCGCCGGGGGGTGCTGTCGCTTTCCCGCGCAGGGGCCATCGCGATATGTGGACCCCGCCGGAGGGCGCACTATCAGAAGCGGGTGCTCGTGAGCAGCTCCGCCACCCGCTGTATGGCCTGTTCCGGGTCGTCCTCTTCCCACAGGCACTCGCGCAGGTAGTGAACCACGACCTCCTTGGT
>PWGR01000291.1 GCA_003554565.1 Clostridia bacterium | reverse complement strand
CCCGTCGGCACAGATCCACAGCAGCTGCACCCACCGAATGCTTGCTGCAGCCAGGCCGCAGCCCTGCCAATCGAAAATTGGCTAGCGGTCTTCAAGGCGAGGATCCTCTGGCGGCAGCAACCGCAGGACGTAAATTGCCAGGTCATCTCCATCCTCCCAGTAATCCGGCACAATGCTCTCGCACACAAATCCAATGGATTCGTAGAACCGTCTGGCGGGCCAGGTGTAGGGGCGATTACTGGTCCAGGCCTGAACCATCCGCGCTCCCCTGCTTCTGAGATCCTGCTCAGCAATCCTCCACAGCCTTGTGCCAATTCCCTGTCCCTGCTGTTGCTCTGCCACGACGACCCAGGACAGTTCATACAGGTCGCGGGCAACTGTATGACTTCTGTATCCCAGTGTGCCGATCACCTGGGCTCGCCCATCCACCGCGATCCACTGGCGCTTTGTCCTTCCCCCGTCCTCCAGGACCTCCTGCAGGTAGGTGCGAGCTGCCACGGCCTCGCGCTCGTAGAAGAACGAATCTGAAAGATCAGCGATAATGTCTGTCACCTGCTCTATGTGCTGCTGCCGCAGCTCAAAGATCTCAACCATGTTCGATCCTCCTCTCGAACCCGTGGAAGAAAAAGGACAGAAATACCGCATGTGCCAGGTAGCTGCCGTAACAATAATGATAAAGCAACTTCCGCCACGGGGCATCAATACCGGAAGTATCCCTTATGCAGGAGTCGCCATGGCACACGCAGAAGATCTCAGCCGGGTTGTCGAACTGGTGAGGGAGCTTTTCAACCACCAGGTCGATCCTGTTGATGAGGTGACAAATTGTGTCCAAGTGGACAAACATGCTTTACTTTGGCGAAAACCTTGACGCAATGCGAAAACACATTGCCGATGAATCAATGGATCTCATTTACCTTGATCCACCGTTCAACTCCAACGCCTCATACAGTGTTCTATTCCCGGGATCCGGCAGTGACCCGGGTGGCTCAAGCATCAAAGCATTCGATGATGTCTGGCGCTGGAATGCGCAGAGCGAGAAGGCATATGGAGAAATAGTGGACTGCGGGCCACAGGAACTGGTTGATCTGGTCCGGGCACTGCACCGGTTTCTCTCTGCAGGTGATATGATGGCGTATATCACCATGATGGCCACCAGGCTCCTGGAGTTGCACCGGATTCTGAAATCAACCGGGATCATATATCTGCACTGTGATCCAACCGCAAGCCACTACATGAAGCTAGTGATGGATGCCATATTCGGACACAAAAACTTCCTCAATGAGATCATCTGGCACTACGAAGGCCCCCAGTCTCCCAGTTCAACACGCTTTTCCACCAAACATGACGTGCTGCTTCGATACGCCAAACATTTAGAGGCCGTTGACGTAGTGAAGGACGGCCTCTACCAGGATATCTCCCTTTCTCTGAACGAGGCCCGAAAGAAAGGTTACAAGACAGACGAGGAGGGGCGATGGTATTACGACACTCCGACGGGCGACTACACCAGCGACAGTATCAAGCGGCTGGAGCAGGAAGGAAGAATCCGTCGCACGAGCACCGGAACACCGAGAGTCAAGTATTTTCTGAAGCAGGACGACCACGGGCGAGTAGTAAGGCGCAAGAAGCTCGCCGATGTGTGGAATGATATCCCCTCTTTGGGTTTGGCGGCTTCCTCTTCGGAGAATATGGGATACCCTACCCAGAAACCCGAGCGTTTGCTCGAACGACTAATCAGGGCTGACAGCCGGGAGGGACAGGTCGTTTTCGACCCGTTCTGTGGTTGCGGAACAACGATTGCAGTTGCGGAGAAAATGGGACGGCATTGGATCGGTATGGACTCAACGCACCTTGCACTCAGCCTGTTGAGACATCGACTCCTCAGCAGTTTTGATTACGACGTAACTTACGAGGTTGTCGGCGAACCAAAGAGCCTACAGCAGGCAAAATGTCTCGCCAGGAGCGATCCCCAGCAATATCAGCTGTGGATCCTTGGGGTCCTCGGCGCCCGCCCAGTCAAAAATGGCGGTCAGCATATAAGAGGCCACATTGACTTCTCAGATGATAGTAGTGATGAGACCAAGCAGCGGGTTATCATCGAGGTGGCTGTTGAAGTCATTAACAGGAGCCACGTTAAAGGGTTAAATAATGCAATCGAGCAGGAAAATGCTGCCCTGGGAGCACTCATAGCTATTCACGAGCCCGCGGAAGACATAAGCAAAGAAGCTCGAGCAGCGGGCTCCTACAGGCAAAGCTCAACCAGAGAAAAAATCTATCCACGCATACAGCTTCTGACTATCAGGGATATCTTCAATGGAGAGATGATCGACATTCCCTCACACCCGGGAGTACAGCACGGAAGAACTAATCAGGCGGAACAGAAGAGATTATTCTAATTGCATTGAGTTATCGTTGCTCCCCAGGTGCAGCGCCACAACTGCCAGTATTGCCAGCCCCCGGGGTTTCCAGCTCAGCCACATACTCAGTCGTATGGTGACATGACTGTCAATGGCTGAAAGGATGCTTCCGGCAACCACGCGTACATAAAATGACAACGTAAAAATGCATAGCATCCTGATTGTGTTCTTGAGTTTTCAAGGTATCTAACTAGGAACCCCCGCGATGTAAGATCTCGCGGGGGTTCTTGCTGTGTGGGCGCGGTAGGGATCGAACCTACGACCTCGTGAATGTGAGTCACGCGCTCTTGCCACTGAGCTACGCGCCCAATAACATAAGCCATCCTACTCCAAAACTGCTTTCATGTCAACATTCTCCCCAGCGCAATGCTAGACACTTCACGAAGGCGGCAGCTACCCGAAGGTCACTGCCGCCTGATTGACTTGCTATGCTGGGGAGATCAGAACAGCTGACCGGGCCCCTCGTCTGCCTTCTGCACGTTTACTGCCTGAAGACCTTTGGGTGTTTCGGTAATTTCGAAGGTCACCCGTTCGTTCTCTTCCAGCGTCTTGAACCCTTCTTCATCAATCTCCGAATAGTGAACAAATACGTCGTCTCCGTCTTCCCGCTCGATGAATCCAAACCCCTTGCTCTCATCGAACCACTTTACTGTTCCTTCAGCCACTTCAATACCTCCAGCTAGAGGGGCTTCTGCCTTCACTCTGTTACATTCTCGGTGAAGGATGAAACACGGCAGACTTACCTCTACATAGTTTTCCGCCGACTGCGAGTCGGCAGGTCCTGCATCTTACGCTTCATCCAGATACAGCAACTTCATTATAACTCAGGCCATCATAGCCTGCAACCCTACACTGTCTCGTCGCACAGCGCTGCTGTGTTACTTAGATTAGGGAGAGTCGCACGCATTATTCTGTGCCCTTGCCACTGCCAGCTCTACGTAAGGTCCTCCAATATCTGCCCGAGGACAGTCACCATTTCCTCTATCTGAGATTCCTCTATGACGAGCGGCGGAGAAAAAGTGATTATGTCGCCGATGGGACGAAGAATAATGCCCCGTTTCTGGAGTTCGCGGGCAACTCTCAACCCGACCTGCTCTTGTGGAGAAAACGGCGTACCATCGTCAGCATCCCTTACTATCTCCAAACGCGCCATCAACCCGAGTCCGTCCAAGTCTCCGACCACCGGCAGATCCTGCAGCTCCTCCAACTTCGAGAGCAGGTATTCACCCCGGTCGCGGGCCTGTCTGGCAAGTTCCTCATCTTCAATGATGTCCAAAT
>PWGR01000067.1 GCA_003554565.1 Clostridia bacterium | reverse complement strand
CTGTGCGTCCGGGGGTGATGCCTCCCGCTGAGCCGGTCGAATCGCCCGGGGGAGAGATCGCGCATTGCGATTTTTCGCCGTCTGACCTGAGGACGCGGGTCACGGCCACACACCCAGCGCCGGAGGCGGAGACCATCGCTGATGCAGAAATTGTGGTGGCAGCGGGCCGCGGGGTGAAACAGCGCGAGGATCTGGACATGCTGGAGTCTCTGGCCCGCGCCCTGGGCGGGATGGTGGGCTGCACCCGACCCCTGGTTGAGGCCGGGTGGCTGCCCAGCGTGCGGCAGGTGGGGCTCAGCGGGCGCACGGTGCGCCCCCGCCTGTATATTGCCTGCGGGATCAACGGGGCTATCCAGCACGTCGCCGGGATGCGCTCCAGTGATGTGATAGTTGCCGTGAATCAGGATGAGGATGCTCCCATAATGGAAGTTGCCCACTACGCTCTGGTAGGTGATCTTTACGAAGTGATACCCGGCCTGCTTCGGGCCATTGAGGAGGGAGGGGATGCGCATGTCCTTTCAGGCAGTAAAACGGAGGGATATTTCCGAACTGGTGCGCATTGCCGGCGAGAAGAATGTACTGGTGGGCGGTGACATTCCGGACGATTACTCGCACGATGAGATGGCGCCGGTCACCTCTGAGCCGGAGGTGGTATTTCTCGCCGGGGACACATCCGAGATCTCCGCACTGCTCAGGCACTGCTGTTGGCGCAACATACCCGTCACCCCGCGGGGAGCCGGGACCGGATTGATGGGAGGGGCCGTTCCGGTGTGCGGCGGGGTCCTGCTCGATCTCGGCCGCATGGACGAGATCCTGGAAATAGATGAAAAGAACATGCTGGCGCGGGTGCAGCCCGGCGTCACCTTGTTGGAGCTGTCCGAGGCGGTGGAGGCCCGGGGGCTGTTTTATGCCCCCGACCCCGGGGAAAAAAGCGGCAGCATCGGTGGAAATGTCAACACCAACGCCGGGGGAATGCGGGCCGTAAAATACGGGGTCACCCGGGATCATGTGCGGGGCATGGAGGTGGTTCTCCCCGATGGAGAGATCCTGCATCTCGGCGGGCGCGTGGCCAAAAACTCCACCGGCTACCAGCTGCTGCAGGTGATCATCGGCAGCGAGGGCACCCTGGCGGTGGTCACCGAGATCACCGTGCGCCTGCTCCCCCGTCCTCCCGCGTTGGCCTCGCTTCTGGTGCCGTTTTCTGATCTGGATGCGGCAATTCTGACTGTGCCGCGGTTTGCCGAGGCCGGGATAACCCCGCAGGCCATTGAGTTCTTTCGCCGCGGCGTGATCGAGGCCTCCGAACGCTACCTGGGGAAGTCGTTCCCGGACCGGAGCGCTCCCGCCTATCTCCTCCTCCGTTTCGACGGGGCATCGCGTGAGGAGCTGGAAGCTCAGATCGACGCCGCCGGGCGCGTATGCCTGGAAAACGGCGCTATTGATGCCCTCATCGCCGATACGGCCGAGCGGCAGGAGGCCCTGTGGAGTGCCCGGGGGGCGTTTCTCGAGGCCATCAAGCATGATGAGATGGACGAGGCCGATGTGGTGGTGCCGCGGGCGGAGATAGCCGAGATGGTCAATTACGCCGACGAGGTGGGAGAATGCGTCGGCCTGCGGATCGAAAGCTTCGGCCATGCCGGGGACGGCAACATGCACATCAACATGCTGCGGGACGGTCTTCCCTGGGACCAGTGGCGCCGGAAAGTGGACCGGGCAATGGAGCTTCTGTACGAAAAGGCGGAGGAACTGAGCGGGATGGTCAGCGGTGAGCACGGCATCGGGCACGCCAAGCGCGCCTATCTCGAACGCCATACTGACCCGCGCGAGATCGCCCTGATGCGGGGCGTCAAGGAGCTGTTTGACCCGCGCGGCATACTGAATCCGCAGAAGATCCTGTGACCTGAGAGGAGAGGGACGGCGTGTTTGATGTCATTATTCGCAGGGGGGAAATATATGACGGTATGGGGGGACCATCCTTCCGCGCCGATGTGGGGATATCCGGCGGAGTGATAGAGGCCGTGGGGAAGCTCGGGGGTGCAGTGGCAAAACGGGAGGTGGATGCCTCCGATCTGGCGGCGGCCCCGGGTTTCATAGATATTCATACCCACTCCGATGTCCCGCTGGTGGTGGATGGAGATGCCCACTCCCACGTCCGCTCCGGGGTGACCACAAATGTCACGGGTAACTGCGGCAATTCGGCAGCTCCGGTCACCTGTGCGGCGGTCGAGTACATGAAGAGGCGCTCAGCTGATCTGCCGCTTGAGTGGACGTGGACCTCTCTTTCGGGGTACCTGCAGCGGCTCGAGGAAAACGGCACCAGCGTCAACGTGGTGCCGCTGATCGGTGCCGGCACCATCCGCGGCTCGATCATGGGGTTTTGCGACCGTCCTCCTACCGACGGGGAGCTGGCAGAGATGCAGGATATGGTGGCCGGGGGCATGCGGGACGGGGCCTTCGGACTCAGCACCGGCCTGATATACACGCCCGGCAGTTATGCCGACACTGACGAGATAGCCGCGCTGGCCGAATCAGCCGCGCGATTTGGCGGCATCTACGCCACGCATATCCGGGGCGAAAATGACTCCCTGCTGCGGGCCGTGGCCGAGGCCCTGGAGGTGGGAAGGCGGGCGGAGATTCCCGTGCAGATATCTCACCTGAAGGCCATGGGGCGGCACATGTGGGGACAGGGCAGTGTGGTCCTGGATATGATCGAGGAGGCCCGTGCAGCGGGTGAGGAGGTGACCGGGGACCAGTACCCGTACACAGCGTCGGCCACCGGCCTCGGGGCATACCTCCCGCCGTGGTCGCATTCGGGAGGGGTGGAATCACTCATGGATCGCCTGCGCGATCCGGAGGCCCGGCGGCGCATTGAGGAGGACATCCGCGAGGGAGCGAACGGGTGGATCAGCCTGCATCGCGGGGTGGGCTGGGAGAATACCCTGATCACGCGGTGCTCCAATGAAGACCTGGAGGGCCGCTCGATAACAGAGATCGCGGAAGAGCGCGGGACCGGTCCATACGACTGTGCTTTCGATATCCTTCTCGAGTGCGAGGGGCAGGTGGGAGTCGTCTACTTCACCATCGGGGACGAGGACCTGGTGAACATTATGCGACATCCCGCGGTGATGGTCGGTTCCGACTCCAGCGCCATCGCAGCTGCGGGACCCCTGGCGCGGGGCAAGCCGCACCCGCGGGCTTTTGGAACCTTTCCCCGCGTTCTCGGTCACTTTGTGCGGGAACGTGGTGTGCTGACGCTGGGTGAGGCCGTCCGCAAGATGACCTCTATGCCGGCACAGAAGCTGGGCCTGATAGACCGGGGGATCATCCGGCCGGGCATGCGGGCCGATCTGGTCCTTTTTGATCCCGGGAAGGTGGAGGACCGGGCCAGCTACACCGATCCATTTCAATACCCTGTAGGGATATCCCATGTATTCGTCAATGGACGCGAGACTGTACGCGAGGGTGAGCATCTCGGCGTGCGCGCGGGACAGATACTCGAGCGCAGCTGATCGCCGGGCAACACGGAAGGAGAGAAGTCTGTGGACGCGCGAATTGCCGTAGGACAGATAAGCCACGAGACCAACAGCTTCAGCCCCGTGCTGACGGGGCTCGAAGAGTTTCGCGCACGCGGGTATGCCGTCGGCGGGGATGTGATTGAACGCTTTGCCGGCACCCGCACCCCGCTCGGCGGTTTTTTTGCCGCCGCGGAGGAG
>PWGR01000259.1 GCA_003554565.1 Clostridia bacterium | reverse complement strand
TGCGCTCACCGGTTCGGATCCGATCGGTGGCCTCCGGCACTATGACCGCGGGGATCCCGTACTCACGGGCGACCACAGAACCATGGGATATGGGGCCACCCGTCTCCATGACGATAGCCCCGAGGGAGACAAAAAGCGGGGTCCAGGCGGGATTGGTTGCCCGGGTCACCAGAATTTCTCCCCTCCGCAGCTCCGCACCCTGTTCGGGCGAATCGAGCACCCGTGCCTCCCCTTCGTACACACCGGTAGACACCGACACCCCGGCCAGCGCACCGTTGCTCTCCTCCGCCGCTGCGTGGATGCACTCGCCGGTGCTGGACATGATGCGCGGCGCGGGCAGCCCCGCGTAGCTTTCATGTCGCCTTCGGTTGGCCCGCACCGTCTCCTGCAGAGGCTCATCCGACCTGACGTCGGTGAACCGTACGAAGAACACATCGTCGGGGCGATCCAGTCGCCCCTCCGCGGCGAGCTCCTCGCCGACCTCGCGGAGCATCTCACGGTAAATCTGGTACATCTGGGTCAGGACAAACTTGGAGTGTTCGCGCAGCCCGAAAGTCTCCCGATAGGTGTACAGCAGGCGTCCCACCTTCGTGATCACCCGACGGCTCGCCCCCGCCCGGCGCAGCACATCTTTGATCTGCTCGATGGTCGCCTCCGCCTCCTCCGCCCCCCGGTAGAAGCTCCGCAGGCCCTGTTCGTAGGTCCGGTTTCTCATCTGGGACCGGATCAGGTCGCACACGTACGCCGGTTCCTCTACCCAGCGCGGAACCCCCACATCCATGTCCTGATTGGATTTGTGCCCGTATTTCCTCAGAAACTCCCTTACCTTCTTCTCGCTGGGGTGCGGCTCGACGTCGCGCTCGTCCAGCCTCCTTGCCACCTCCATCAACTCCACACCCATCTCCGTGGTGATATTGTGCGGCACTGATTGCTTTACTCGTTGCAGACAGGCGGTATCGTCGATGTACCGGCCAGCAATTTTCTGCGCCCGCTCCACATTGTCGACGGACGGCGCCACCAGGGACAGTATGGCAAAGCCGGACAGTGTGAACTCGCCAACGTGGTGTTCGATGAGGTGCAGTTTCTCCTCGATGGAGTCGGCCGTGCTTCTGGCTTCCAGCAACCGCTGGACGGTCCGCTCCCACTCCGTGAAGGCTTTTGCCCGGGCCCGGAGGGGAAACAGGATTGCATACAACCAGTTCATCCCCATCGGCAGCGCTATGCGCAGCAATGGGATGATCTTTCGGATAAGCCAGGATATCATTCTACTTCTTTCGCTGGTTATATCCTCCCGGTTGCGCGCAAGAAACTGCAGCAGCGCCTCCGCAGTCACGGGCTCCTGATCGGAGAAGACGTCGTTTACGATGACATCCTCCCATCTTCTCTCATCCCGCAGGAGTTCGGTCATGTCGATGAACACCCGCCCCCCGACGCTCTCCATCCACCACAGGTCTCTTTCGTCCACGATGCGCCGATCGAACAGGCGCGCCGGTGCCACAAATGTCTTGAGAAAGATGCTCTCTCCCATCGGGGTCAACGGTTCATGCATGCCCTGTGAAACCAGACTGAAATTGACGTACACCCTGAGATCATCTCCCTGCTTCGCACCCTGCGGCAGGGGATAAAGAGAGGTGATCGGCCGGGTCTGCACCACGTAGAATTCACCATCAGAATGGGCCCACTCGATGTCCTGGGGAGATCCGAAATGCCGCTGAGCTTTTGTGCCCATCTCGTGCAGATGGGAGATCTCTCCGTCGCTGAGAGTCGGAGTCCTCTGCTTCTCCTCGGGCACCGGACATTCGCCCACCCCATCCAGCTGCCGCACGGTCATCAATTTCTTCTCGGCGATGGTCTCGCGTAGAACACGTCCGGAATCATGGCAAATCAGCCACTCGTCAGGAGTCACTTCGCCCCCGACTATGGCCTCTCCCAGTCCCCATGATGCATTCAGAAGCATCCTGTCCCGCCGGCCGTTCACTGGATTGGCCGTAAACAAAATTCCGGACTTTTCGGCACTTATCATTTGTTGCACCACAATACCGTGAGCGGGGTCCTCCCCGTCAGCCTGCTGCCGCAGCCGGTAGGATAGAGCCCGGTAATTCCACAATGAGGCCCAGCACCTGCGGACGTGGGCTTTTAGATCCTCGCGTCCACTGATATTCAAGTAAGTGCTGTACTGGCCAGCAAACGATGCGTCGGGCAGGTCCTCGTCGATCGCCGACGAGCGTACCGCCACGACGCCCTCCCCCAGTTCTCTGTAGGCTCGATGGATTTCGCACAAGATTCTCTCCGGAACGACCGCTTGGGTGATCCGATGGCGTACGCGCTCCGCCGCCTGTTCCAGTTCCTGCGCCTCCACCGAGGCCGCGTCTTGCGGTAATCGATCGATCTCCTCTTGTAGGCCGTTTTCCTGGATGAAAATTTGGTAGGCACGGGTGAGGATGACGAACCCCTCCGGCACCGGCAAGCCTTGTTGCATCATCTCCCCCAGGTTGGCCGCTTTACCCCCGGCGAGTGGAAGGTGCTTCTTTCTGATGCTGCTGAGTTTCCTGACGAAGCAACTCATGTAGTTCTTCTCCCTTCCAGACGGGATCTCGTGCCCAAGTCTCCTCCAATACTAGTTTGCTTCTTCGCTCTGCTCCCGCTCGCGGTTGAGCCGCCGCAGGAGGGGTTCGAAAAACTCTATCGCACCCGGCCGAACACCCAGAACGCGGGCAAGGGCGTGCTCGTAGAACTGCACCCTCCTCCGCAGCGCGGCCTGATCCTTCATGGGGGGCAACGATCGGTTCAGCGAAAACATCATGCGCAAGAGGTAGTGGGCCGCCTCATCAGCGCTGGGCACGTCGAAAACTCCCTTTTTCATACCCTCAGCGATAAGCGCGGCGAACGGATCAGCTACGGTCTCAAACATGATGTCGATCACACGCTGGGCCAGGTACTGATTCCCCGAACCCGCCAGGGATCTCCGCATCCGTGCCCTGGTCACTATGTGCTCCGCCTTGAACTCCTGTACGGAATGGATGGCACGGTTCAGTTTCTCGATGGTATCGACGTCCTGCGCGGCAATTTCTTCAATCAGCGGGGCCATGCGCTTGGTAAGATCCCGGGCCAGCTCCTCGACCACGTCCTGTTTACTGTCGAAGTAGTGGTAAAAGGTGCCCTTGGATACCCCCACCGCATCGATGATGTCCTGTACTGTCGTCCCGTCATAACCCTCTTCTGAAAACAGGCACAGAGCAACCTCTAGAAACTCCCGCTTACGCGCCGCGCCGCTTTTCCGCATCTGCATATGGCAATACCTCCCACATAACTAACTGACCGTCGGTAGGTTAAGTATAGCATTTGACATATGTCCGGGGCAATACGTCTCATCACACTGCCGGGATGCTCATCGCCAAGCGCCAAACATGACCCGTGTGCTGCATGCTGGGATCTCTCATCATTGATCAGAGAAGAGGAGGGGATCCAGCCATAAACCAGGGGGCCTCTACTGTTGGCAGTCATACCAAAGGTAGGGCATCAGATCCAGGTGCCCCCACTCCAGGGGACTCGCACTCTTTGGCACTCATCCAGGTCAGTCTCGGTCCGATAGGAGGCGGGGTCACCCCACCGTCCTTTCACATCGCCGGACATGCGCAGCCTACGGTAGTTCATGCCAGCCGACGTTAACGCCCGCCCATGCAATCATAGATAGGTGAATAGATACCGGTATTGCTCCAGTAACCGGCGGTT
>PWGR01000161.1 GCA_003554565.1 Clostridia bacterium | reverse complement strand
CGCCCGGTTGAGTTACTCACCAGCAGGTGCCTGGGTGCTGCATTATGTGCGAAAAGATGACCATCAGGGAATCTACTGCCTCACAAGGACCTGGATCAGACTGTGCCCCACCTGAATCTGCCGTGACCTCGACACATATGACAGTGGTTACAGAGCCTGCAGGGTCGGGGACCCGGGAAGTGGCGCGCGAAAACGTGATGCCCGGCTTGGCTCCTCCTGAAGCCGGCGGGTGCGCAGTGGTTCACTGCGTGGGACTATGTCGCCTTGCTGTACCACACCCCTTTCGCTAACCAGCATTCTGCGCTGCGTGCGAAACCCCCGCAAGCTCATTCACAAACCCATGCCTGCGCCTCCCGGTCGCGCCACTGGTGAGGCAATCGAGCCCCTCGCGCGTAGGAATTGGTTCCGGTACCGCGAAACTGTTCTTGAAAAGCAAACCATAAAGCGGGAGGGGCAAACATGGCTGATATTTGTGGCGAGCGGGCCTACCGCCTGCTGGAGGAGATATCATTCGAGCGCCGGGGCGGAAGCACCGAGGAGAAGAGGGCAGCAGGCATCCTGGCGAAAAAACTCCGAGACATCGGGCTGGACCCGGAGATACCGGAGTTTGAAATATGGTCGTATGAGCCGCTGGAGGCCGGTCTTCGTGTGCTGTCACCTTATCAGAAGGAGTACGAGGTCGAGGTCTATGGGCTCACCGGCTGCACTCCCCGCGAAGGCATCGAGGCCGAGCTGCTGTACGCAGAGGAAGCCGATGAGGTCTCCCTGGCCACAGCGGCTGACAGGGTGGTCCTCGTCAACCGCGGCGTTGATCTGAAAAGATACCGCCGCATAGCCGAGGCTGAGGTGGCTGGTTTCGTGGCCTGGGGCGGCGAGATATACCGCCGCGAAGACATGCCAAAGTGGGCAATACGCCCGGAGTATTTCAAACACGGCAAGATCCCGGGCGCCATCATCTTCGCAGATGACGCGGCCGAACTGGTACAGAAGAAGGCCGAAAAGGTCAGGCTCACGATACAGCAAGACGAAGCCGAAGTACCATCTCAAAACGTCATCTGCGAGATAAAGGGACGGGAAAAGCCGGATGAGATAGTGGTGATCACCGCTCACTATGACAGCGTACCCTACAGCATGGGAGCTAACGATAACGGGGCTGGCTCAGCGATTATAATGGAGCTGGCCCGCCACTTCGCACAGAATTCCCCGGGGAGAACGCTCCGATTCATCTGGTGCGGCAGTGAAGAACTCGGGCTGCGGGGTAGCTTTGCTCACGTCAGGGAACAGGAAAGTGATCCGGATGCAATCAAATTGGTCCTCAACGTGGATGTCGCCGGGGGCATTCTGGGCAGAAATCGTGCAGTGGTTACCGGACCCGACTCGCTCAAACATTATGTTGACGTGATGTCCCGCTGCACCGGCGTGGCCTTTACCACCAAGCAGGATGTGTATTCCAGTGATTCTATACCCTTTGCCGAGCAGGGCATTCCCTCGCTGAACATAATGCGCTTCGGTGCGCCCATTCACAACCGGCACGATCGCGCGGAATACCTCTGTCCCGAACGACTGGAAGAACTGGGCAGATTCGCACTGCGCTTTCTGTCCGACGTAGATGCGGCCAGGGTCTTCCCTTTCGAGCGTGAGATCCCAGATGATGTGAAGAAGAAGCTGGATAAGTACTTCCAGCGCGTGCGCGGGGAGAATGACGGAGAGGAGAAAGGGTGAGTAACTCCAGCTCTGGTATAGGTATCGGGCGGGAACTGTCCCACCGGCAGCCGCCAGGGTCCACACCATCAACAGCACCGAACCGCCCCGGGATGGACCCCAGGCAAATGAGCGGGATGTGTCGTATCCTGTAGATGTAGTGCGGTTTGACGGGCTGAGAGCAATCTGCTAATTTGCACGTGACACTTATTTTCACATAGCATCTAAATACTCATCAAACTCATGTATAGGCCAGCACCACGGCGAGGGAGGCAAGAGGATTGTGCGATTCACCCTTGATGGACTGGACTGTCCCAACTGCGCGCAGAAGATGGAGAGGGCCCTCCGCCAGCTGCCGGGTGCGGATGAGGTCCAGATTAACTTTGCCGCACGCACCGTAGACCTCCCGGGGGAGCACCGGGCCCGTGCAGAGGAACTGATCAGGCAGATAGAACCGCATGTGCGCCTCATCCCGGCTGATTCGGCTGCCGAAGCTGGGCCCAAGGCGCCATCAGGCGCAGTGACGCTCGGGGTAGCCCTCGCTCTCTTCGGCGCAGGTCTGCTCATTCCCCTTCGTTTCCCTGCGGCCGTAGCGGGCCCACTTTTCGTTTTTGCCTCCTACGCGCTGGCGGGGGCCCCCATACTGCACCGGGCCGCACTCAACGTGTCCCGGAGAAAAGATGTGTTCGACGAACACTTCCTCATGACCATCGCTACCCTGGGCGCGCTGGCGCTGGGTGAGCTGCCGGAGGCTGCAGCGGTGATGCTCTTTTACCGGGTCGGGGAATACCTGCAGGATTTGGCCGTCAACAGTTCACGTCGCTCGGTGCGGGCACTTCTCGAGCTCCGGCCCGATTCCGCCCGGCTGCAGCGAGGAAACTCCCTGGAGGCAGTGCGCCCCGAGGAAGTCTCCCGCGGGGATGTTATTGTGGTCCGACCGGGCGAACGGGTACCTCTCGACGGCACCGTACGCAGTGGGACCTCCTTCGTGAACACCTCTGCCCTTACCGGTGAGGCCCTCCCCGTCAGCATCACCAGCGGTGACGAGGTATTGGCCGGGACGATGAACGAGGACGGCGTACTGCACATTGAAGTTACCCGGGCCTACCGGGATTCTGCCGTGCAGCGCATCATGCGACTGGTGGAAGAGGCAGCCGGACATAGGGCCCCGACGGAGAGGTTCATAACACGGTTTGCCCGCTACTACACACCCGCCGTGGTAATTGCCGCCGCCGCCCTTGCTGTGATTCCGCCCCTCTTTATCCCGGGAGCGACCCTGGCCACCTGGGGATACCGGGCGCTGGTGCTCCTGGTCATATCGTGCCCCTGTGCCCTGGTTATCTCTATACCACTTGGGTATTTTGCCGGGATCGGGCTGGCATCGCGTCGGGGGATCCTGATCAAAGGAGCCAACTATCTGGACAGCCTGCAGAAGGTCAGCACCGTGGTACTGGACAAGACCGGCACGCTGACGGACGGCGAGTTCACCGTTCGTAAGGTCGAGCCGGAGCAAGGATTCACTCAGGAACAGGTGCTGTCGCTGGCGGCAACAGCTGAATCTCATTCTTCTCACCCCATTGCCTCGGCAATAAGGCGGAGATGGGACTCGCACAATGACTCGGAGGATCCCCCCGCCCCCGGGGAATACCGCGAGCGGGCCGGGGGGGGTGTAATAGCCGAAATTGCCGGGCGCAGGGTAGCCGTCGGCAATCACCGCCTGATGCGGGAGGAGGGCGTAAAGGGCCAGTGGGAAGGCGAACCCGACGGTACCGCCGTGCTGGTAGCCGTGGATGAAAAGCGCATCGGGCAGCTGTCCCTCGGAGACAAGACTCGTCCCGAAGCCTCAACAGCTCTGAAAAGGCTGCACGATATGGGTATCGACACGGTAATGCTCACAGGTGACGACCCGCAGGCGGCCCGCACAATCGCCGAGGAACTGCATATTGACCAATACCGGGCCAGCCTGCTGCCGGAGGATAAAGTAGATGCCCTGGTGCAGCTCCGCCGCGAGGCACCCGAGGGATCTCTGATCCTGTTCGGCGGGGACGGCATCAATGATGCCCCGGTCATAGCCGCCGCCGATGTGGGTGCGGCCATGGGCGCTTTGGGCTCTGATGCCGCTATAGAAACCGCGGATCTCGTTATCATGGATGACGACCTGCGTCGCATCCCGACAGCGCTGCGTATCGCCCGCCTGACCCGCCGCGTGGTTGTCGCCAATATAGTGCTGGCCCTGGGCCTTAAAGCCTGTTTCCTGCTGCTTGGGGCACTGGGTCTTACGACGATGTGGGGCGCAGTTTTTGCCGACGTCGGCGTCACGCTGCTGGCGGTGCTGAACTCCACCCGGATACTCGCGGCCGATCCTTCTTGATTCCGGAGGACATCTGCTACTTTATCTGGCAGATCACCTCGCGGACGCACCGGTTGAGCTCTTCCCGCTGCGCATCAAGAGCCCGCCACCCTATCGAGATGTCGTCATCATCCTGCCAGTGCAGATAACGCGGGATGATATGCATATGAAAATGCATCACTGACTGCCGTGCTGCCTCGCGGTTGGACTGCACGAGGTTTATCCCCTCCGGCTCGAGCGCCTCGTCAACAGCCCGCGCAACCCGCACCGTGGTTTGCATCACCCTTCCCGCCAGGTGATCAGGCAGAGTCGTTATATCCCGGTAGTGTTCCTTTGGAATCACGAGAATGTGCCCGGGACTTGCCGGGTAACGGTCGGCAAAGGCCACAGTATGTTCATCCTCGTATACACAGCTGGCCGGAGCTTCTCCCGCGACTATCTGACAGAATATGCAATCTTCTTTTCGCTGCAAAAGATATACCTCCCTCACGCAAATTCCCCTGTACATCTGGCCAACTACAGCAGCAGAGCCCAAATCTGCCGCGCATCAGATCCCTGAATGGCTGAGGCATTGACCTCTATTCTTCCCACATGACTACTGTCCACCCGGTTACCTGTGGACATATGCGGCCGCTGGCTTTACCGCCGAAAAAGATGGATCCGGCAGTAGTTTGCGGGGACAAGCGGAACGTCATGAGCAACTAGCAGTGACCGTTTGACACGGTGCACACCGGAGCCACACTGGTGTATGATGTTCCCCGGAAGGGGGATATCTCCCTGCGATCAAACGACGATTTTGCAGCCGATGGTGCGACCGGATCCTGGCCACATGAAAGGCCAGAACCGGGTGATGCTATAAGGCTGCAAAAGTGCAGCCCGGATGGGAAGCTGCGGCTCGCGTATCCGGGCCGAATCCTCAGCTGTACCGACAGGCAAGTCCGGGTGCTGGCCAGCTGGACTGAAACCGGGAGCTACCGGTGCTTCTCCATGCGAAAAGGTGACCCGGTCCTCGAGCACTTCTTCCGGAACCATTGGTATAACGTACTGACCCTCTGGGACGGGGCCACCGCCCACCTCCGCGGGTGGTACGCGGACATATGTCGACCGCCCTGCCTGTACCGGTCAGACCAACACTGGATTCTGCGGTACGAAGATCTGACACTCGACCTATTTGTTGACCCGACCCTGCGGACAGAGCTCGTGGACGAAGAAGCCTTCCGTCGTCACACCCTCCCCCACCTCTCCGAGGAAGAAATGCGGGGCTGCCTGGACGCCGTATGCCGCCTGACGCGCATGGCCCACCGCGGCACTGGACCATTCGCTCAGGTGCCGAATCGGGCCTTGGCCCGACGGATCAGGGAACGCTCTGACAGATCACGCCCGAAGTGACGGGCAGTTTCCAGCTCCAGCGAGACGGGATCATTTCCCCACGCCAGCAGGCGACGATCCTGCACGAGATCGTAACGCCCCCAGGGAACATCGTGCTGCCCGTCTCCCGAGTACACAACGACCGAACGCAATCCTTCTATGATGTCGACCACATGAAACAGACTGCGGTACACAGAATTGATGTCCAATAATGCATCAACCAGGCCGGCATCATGATACGGCATCCGGTCGGGTAGCGGTACCAGCCCGAACATGTTCTTCAGGGCAAGACTCCAGTCGCCACGGTCTGTCGCCGGGACCTTCATCCGGGCCAGGTTGAGCAGGATTCCTTTATGTCGCTGGGCAAAGAGTGACCGGGGAACTGCATCGTAGAACTCCTCAAACCGTACGGGGCCAGCGGCCTCTTCGACAATTGGCTGCACATCGGCACGGGTGGCCGCCTCCCCGGCTGCACAAACCTCCGTCAGGTTGAGCAGGCCCACACCGGTCATATCCAGGATCTCATCCAGCCCGGCTGCACGCAGATAGTCACGTTCCTCATTGCGCAGCGCCTGCAGGTAAGCCCCCTCATCCTGCGGTAGATCAGCAACCGGCCCGCGCCCCCGACCCACAGCATAGCTCTCCAGCAGCACAACCGGGCGGGACAGCACAGCGAAAAACTCTTTCAGCACCTCCGGATGAGTGTACATACCCTCTGCAGGCGAAGTGAGATTGATCTTAATCCATATCGGTCCCTCCCCGACGCCGAGCTCGCCCAGAACCCCAGAGAGGTCCTCCCGCGTTTCCATCACGTCCAGCGGCATCCCGGTCACTCCCTCCATTTTTCTCCAGGTTTCTTCCGTCCAGATGCTTCCATTATATGGCGAGCAGCCGCGGATGAGCAAGGTCACTGCCCCGGTGCGCGGAGGACGCAGGACTCGTCACTTTTCATGCTCCGCGTGCTTCGACTAAACTGGATGTGTACCCGGACTGGGAGGTGTCAGGCGTGAGAAACAGCAGCAACGAGAAGTTGAGCAGTGAACAGGTGGAAAAATACAGTCGGCAGCTGTTGCTGGACGAGGTGGGTATCGACGGCCAGCGTCGTCTCATGCGCTCCCGGGTCCTGGTGGTGGGCGCAGGAGGGCTCGGCTCGCCCGCGGCGATTTACCTGGTCGCTGCCGGCGTCGGGACCGTCGGAATCGTCGACGCGGATCGCGTAGAAACATGGAATCTACACCGCCAGATTCTTCACTTCCCGGAAGACGTGGGCAGGCGGAAAACCCGCTCGGCCGGGGAGCACCTGCGCGGACTCAACCCCGACGTCAATGTCACCGAACATGACGTGTTTCTCAACCAGCATAATGCGTTGCGGATCATACGCCCGTACGACGTGGTGGTCAACGGATGCGACAATTTCCCGACCCGCTACCTGCTGAACGACGCGTGCGTGTTGGCCGAAAAACCCCTGGTCGATGCCGGAGTCCTGCAGTTTCAGGGACAGGCATCCACCTACCTGCCGGGGCGTGGCTGTCTGCGCTGCCTGTTTCCGGCACCGCCCCCACCGGATGCAGCACCCAGCTGCTCGGCCGTCGGAGTGCTGGGAGCACTGCCCGGTCACATGGGAACCCTGCAGGCGATAGAGACGCTCAAGATCCTGCTCGCCGCGGGAGAGACTCTGACCAACCGGTTCCTGCTGTTCGATGGCCTGACTGCAGCCTATCACAGCTTCAAATGGGAGAGGGATGCCACATGCCCGGTGTGCGGAGATGAACCGCGCATAACCGACCCGCGGGCTGAGGATTATGAGACTTTGTGCGGCGCACCCGTACCAACGGAGGATGAGCCGCACGCACCCCCGGCCCATTTCATGGCACTGCGAACTGACTGGGAGGTGAGTGCCGACCAGCTGAGTACGTGGATCCGTAAGGGATGTTGTCGCGTTATTGATGTCCGTACCACCCCGGAACGTCGGGCCGCCCGGCTGTCCGGAAGCTGCCTCATCCCCCTGGATGACCTGCGTGAGATGTATGATAAGGGTAAAGGAGACCGGCTCCCCGACCAGCAGGATACCCAGGTGGTCACGTACTGCCAGGTAGGAGAGCGCAGCGCCGAGGCCGTCTATCTCCTGCGGCAGATGGGTTATGAAAATTCGTTCAGCCTGCGGGGCGGGATCCTGGGCTGGTCAAACGCGGGTTACGAAGTGAAGAAAGGAGAAGAGAATTCGTGAATGGGCAGTGGACACTGCCGGTGCTCGTGCTCGCCGCCGGTCTGATTACCGCCGCGGGAGCAGTCGCTGTACGGGCGATTGGCACGGGTCTGCGCCGGGTGGGCCGGGACGCGGAGGCTAGATTCTCGTTTTGCTTCGGTCTAATCATCGGTCTCACAGTCACCCCTGTCATTTTTCTCATGGCCCTACGAATGCACTCGGGATTTTTCCGCTGGGTTCTCACGGGACCGTTTCCCCTCAACCGACTGGACCAACCCCTGTTTCTGCTGGGTCTAGCAGCCATTCTCGTCGGGGGACCAGTGCTGGCACTGGCCGGGCTTAACCGCGTGTGGGAGAGGAATAATCAGCAGAGGTAAAGCGGTGACCTGCAAGCATCATCGCTGCAGGACACTGCGGAGCACGCGCCGGGATTATCTGCCGCCAGTTGAAGGCGAGGGACCTGGTGCAAGCTCAAAGAGTACCCCGGTACACTGCATTTCCGTCAGGGATGACGACCACTCAGGCCAGCGCCCTATCGATGTGCAGCCATGTGAGCTTTCCGGGGTCCGACTGCGGGAGAGACCAAAAGAAGAATCTCTCCCGCAGAAATGCATCAGATAAAGATCGGGCCGAGCACCAATGACACAACGGCCATCAGCTTTATCAGGATGTTGAGAGAGGGCCCAGCCGTGTCCTTGAACGGGTCACCTACGGTGTCCCCGACCACAGCCGCCTCATGTGTGGGCGTGCCCTTTCCACCCAGCTCACCGGACTCAATGTATTTCTTGGCGTTGTCCCAGGAGGCGCCCCCATTGGTCATCATGATGGCGAGGGCCACCCCGGCCACCAGCGAACCGGCCAGAAGGCCACCGAGAGCTTCAGGCCCCAGCACCAATCCGATAAAGACCGGCACCAGCACGGCCAGAAGGCCAGGCACCACCATCTCCCGGAGAGCAGCCTGGGTACTGATATCCACACACCGGACGTACTGCGGCTTGGTCTTACCTTCCATGATTCCCTCCAGGTCCCGGAACTGCCGGCGTACCTCCTCCACCATCTCGAAGGCAGCTCGACCGACAGCCTTCATGGCCATGGAGGAGAAGAGAAACGGCAGCATTCCGCCCAGAAACAACCCCACCATGGTCTCGGCCCTGGTCACATCGATGCGCTCCAGACCAACCGTCTGTGTGTAGGCAGAAAATAGGGCCAGTGCCGTAAGGGCGGCTGATCCCACGGCAAATCCCTTGCCCATGGCGGCGGTGGTATTGCCCAATGCATCCAGGGTGTCAGTCACATCACGGACACTGGAATCCATGTCGGCCATCTCCGCAATACCCCCTGCGTTGTCCGCTATGGGGCCGTAGGCGTCCACCGAAAGCGTCATACCTATTGTGGCCAGCATCCCCACCGCGGCGAGGGCAATTCCGTACAGCCCCGCGAAGAAGTAGGAAAGCAGAATCGCCAGCGCTATGGTAAGTATGGGCAGTGCAGTGCTCTGCATCCCCACGGACAGACCGGTGATGATGTTGGTAGCGGCCCCGGTCTTGGAGGACTCGGCTATCTCCACAATAGGCGAACCGGAAGTGTAGTATTCCGTTATTAGCCCGATAATGAGGCCGGCGATCAGGCCGGTCACAGTAGCATAAAACGGACCGATATCTCCAAGAAACCCGTTAATGATAAAGTACGCGGCGATCGCCGCCAGAATCGCACTTATGTACGTACCGTTGCGCAGGGCTCCGGCCAGGTCGACGCCGCCGTACCAGCGCACAAAAGATGCGCCGACCAGGGAGGCAATCAAACCCGCCGCCACCAGCAGCATGGGAACCAGGACCCCGGCCTCACCGAACACCACCAGCCCGATGGCCATGCTGGCGATTACCGACCCCACGTACGACTCGAACAGATCTGCACCCATGCCGGCCGTGTCTCCGACGCAGTCCCCGACGTTATCTGCAATCGCGGCCGGGTTGCGCGGATCATCCTCCGGTATGCCGGCCTCGACCTTGCCCACCAGGTCTGCGCCTACATCGGCCGCCTTGGTGTAGATGCCGCCGCCGACACGGGCAAACAGGGCTATGGAGCTGGCGCCGAGGGCAAATCCGTTGACAATGCCGGGCTCCCGGAAAATGACGTAGAGGAGTCCGAGACCGACCAGCCCAAGAGAAGCGACGGTAACACCCATCACCGCGCCACCGGAGAAAGCGATCCGGAGTGCCTCTCCCTGAGACTGCGAGGCGGCCTGCGAAGTCCGTACATTCGCCGACGTGGCGGCCTTCATTCCCAGGTATCCGGCCATGGCGGAAAAGGTCGCACCGACGACAAATGAAACCGCAGTCGCCGGGGCAATCTGCCAGGCCAAAAGGATCGCCACAACCGCAACAAATGCAATCAGAGCCCGGTATTCTCTCTGCAGAAAGACCATGGCTCCCTCATGAATCGCATCGGCAATCTCTCTCATCCTGTCCGTCCCCGTCGGGGCTCGCGACACAGACCGGGCAACCGCCAGGGCGTAGAGCAGTCCCAGCCCGCCGATCACGAGCGGAGTGAAGCTCATACTGTCCATTTCTCCCGAACCTCCTTCTTGCTAGAAAACCTCGAATCCATCACAGCCTGCAAATTCAATGGGCTGCACCGTCTCATACTGCGCTTGTACAGCCGCGAGGCGAGGGGGCATAGGTACCGCCCACCATCACCAGTCTATGGTTCCCGGCCGCCTATAGCAAACTACAGCCGGGGGCGATGCCGTGCTCAAAAATCCTCCGCCATATATGTCTCGCGCTGCGGGAACAGGCGACCCAGAAAATCCAGCCCGTCCACACTATGTACGCGGAGCCCATCGTTTTTCTGCAGCTGTTCGGGCGAGCGATATCCCGCATACAGTTGAGACAGCTCGCGGATATCCAGCTGCACGTCCGACGCATCGTCTGTGGGGCAGACCTCCGCCCGCCCACCGGAGACGGCAACGCTGAACTTTCCTTCGTTCCATCCGCAGAGGCTATCGCTGACCTCGAGCACTGCGGAATCCCGCAAATCGCGCGGAAATGGAACAGCCTCCAGGGCAGAGCACACGTCCACCACCCTGAACATGATCCCACGGTGGCGCTTCACCTCTCCGGTTGCCTGCCAGTCAAACAGCGGGTCGTTGGCCGGGGTATCAATGCGGAAAGTCCCGACCTGCGAGTCATGATCGAGCAGGAATTTCAGCAGCGCAGAATAGCTGTCCAGATCGGCGTATGCATAGTCCATCACATGCATGGTTCGGCCGTTATCCTCGGCGCCACGAATCAGATAGATCACATAGGCTGAGGCATCCCCGTGAGAATTGCGATACAGGTAGACGTAGGGGCTCCTCTTCTCCCAGCCGGTGAGGACGTTCCATTTCCACCACTGCTGCTCTCGCTTTATGGTGAGATCATAATCCTGTGCCCAGCACCGATAGATCCCGTCCAGAACCTCGATGTCTTCCTCGGAGGCACGGGAGAATGTCCCCTGCGGACCAAATCCCCGCACCAGTCTCCGCAGGTCTTCCGTGGAGAACTTGAAGCCGCTGGATTCGGCCGAGACCCCCCATCCCAGGCACTCATAAAAACGAGAGTAGAATGGCCACAGGGCCGAGGTGTATATTCCCCTGTCGCGCATCTGCACCAGAAGATCCCGCAGCATCCCCTTAGCATACCCCCGGCGCCGGTGCTCAGGCGGAGTGGCGACGGGACCGATGCCCCCTATCGGCACCCAGGTCCCCCGCAGCCGGCCGGTGAAATCAATCAGGCCACAAATGGACACCATAGCACCATCCACGAAGTACCCCTTCTTCTCCAACATCTCCGGCTCCGGTCGGCGTTCCTGCAGCTCCCGCACCTCCTCGCCGCTGCGGTGCGGGGCAAAGGCATAGTGGACGTGAGACAGCCATTCATCTTTTTCATCCTCGCCCTGCAGGGGGCGAAGCTCGGCCCGTTGCAGCATTTGACATTCCTCCTCATTAAGCATCAGGCATCTGCAACACACCTCTTCACTATACCGAAAAATCCCTGAGGCGAGAACCGGGCGGCACCTTCCTGCGGAGAACCCACTACCTCCGATCAGGAATGTGCCGCCCGGGGGACAAGGAAGAACGGAGCACAGCCGCCGATGTAAACCGGTCGCAATATCCCTATTTGGACCGATCTCCTTCGCCGTCATCGTCCTCTGTAATGGGGCGTCCAATCTGCAGCAGCTCCGACGCCTCCCCCGCGGTCAGCTCACCATCCTGAACCCGGGTCAGGATTTCCATACGCCAGCTCCTATCATCAACAGGAGAATGACTGAGCCGGTGGTCGTCTTCACCCTCCGCTTTCCCGAAGTAACGTGATATTTTTGCAGGGATCTCACGAGATAGCTCCTGCGAGAACTGAACCGCCCGCTCGGATACAGATACGGCCCAATCCTGCATCTCCCGCGAAAATTCCTCTATCCTGTCCCGGTCGACAACTTCATACACTGACGGCATTGGAGGAACTTCAAAACAGAGGCGACGCCCCCGCCGGGCGTCCCCCTCGAGCCATGCCGCCAGGTGATCAGCGCGGATCATCACCTCCGTCAGGCCAAACTCGGGGCTGTCTCCCGGTGTCCATTCGATCGCGTCGAAGGCTGCCAGGTTCTGATCAGTCCCTTCCTTCAAGTGCTTCAGATAGTCATTGTAAAGCCGCACCAGAATCTCACACCGTTCCGGCGAGGCGTCCTCCCGCCGGGCGGCTTCCGCACGATCAGCAATGTTTCGCAACAGGGCCGCATACTTGGCAGTATCCTGGGTCACAGTTCATCCCCTCTTTTCCAGCTGCCCGGCTTGCGGGCAGGTCGAGCCGGGGCCGTCCGCACAGCTTGGCGGGCACCCGGCCCCGGCCAGTCATTATCCTCTACTGAAAATCTATGTTCCAGAATCCATCCTGTCAACTTATTCTGTGCGGGGCAAGCGAGAACATGCATCCCCCGGCCCTCCCCCCTTCTCTATGATTTCCAGTATGCACCCACACGGAATGCAGATGCTAAGACAAGATTCGAGCGCTGTCTGACGGCGGGAGAGATATGATGTTGATGAAAATCCTGGAGAAGATAATCTCGCGTATGGCGCCCGGACATAAGTCACAAGACCCGCATCAAAAACGGGAGCCCGTCCCCATCTGTCCGGATCCCCGCAACAACGAGGCCTACATTCTGAAAGCCTACGGGAACAGCGGCGATGTGGTGGTGCGCAGGCTCAAGCTGGCCTCGGGTTTGGAGGTACTGGTGGCCCACATCGACGGCCTGGTGGACCACCGGATCCTCAGCGCCAACATTGTGGCAAGGATCACCGACGAATCCGACGTCGGGCTCAGGTCACCAGGCGAGGCACACCGGGTACTGAAGGACCGGCTCCTCACCGCCTGCCAGGTGTGGGAAACTGACGACATGACCGAACTGCTGCGGGCGATGACCTGGGGCAGCTGCATCGTGATCATCGAGGGACGCAGCACCGGCCTCTACTCCAATGTCGTGGAACACAAGGAGCGGGCGGTGGAAGAGCCCGGGACAGAGGCCAGCATCCGCGGGTCCAAGGAAGGATTCAACGAAAACCTGCGCACCAACACCAGCCTGCTGCGGCGAAGAGTGCGTGATCCCCGCCTATGGATCGAGGAGCGATCACTGGGCAATCTCAGCCGCACGCGTGTTGCCCTGATCTATATCAAGACGCTGGTGCGGGAGGAGGTGGTCCAGGAGATACGCAGCCGCCTGGATGGGGTGGAGATAGACAGCATACAGGAGAGCGGACAGCTGGAAGAACTGATCGAGGACGCCCCGTACTCTCCCTTTCCGACAGTACTGCGGAGCGAGCGCCTGGACCGGGCTGTCGGGGCACTCTTTGAAGGGCGAGCCGTGCTTATAATCGATGGAACGCCGTTCGTCCTCCTCGCACCGATCACCTTCTTCACCTTTCTCTCGGCCGCAGAAGACTACTTCGAGAGATGGCACGCGGGTACCGTACTGCGGGGTTTTCGACTTGCAGTCTTCATCACCTCCCTGATCCTTCCGTCCCTGTATGTGGCAATTACGACCTTTCACCAGGAGCTGCTCCCCACTATCCTCTTGGTGCGCCTGGCGGCGCAGCGAGAGGGAGTTCCCTTCCCCGCAGCGGTGGAGGCGGTGCTGATGGAAGCATTCTTCGAGGTCCTGCGCGAGGCGGGAGTCCGGCTCCCGCGCATAGTCGGGCCGGCCATCAGCATAGTCGGCGTACTGATACTGGGCGAGACGGCGGTGCAGGCCGGCCTTGTCTCCTCCGCTCTGATCATAGTGGTGGCCATGACTGCCATAGCATCGTTCGCCACCCCGGGGTTCTCCCTGGCCATCTCGGCGCGTCTGCTGCGCTTTCCCCTGGTACTTCTGGCCGGAACGCTGGGACTCTTCGGGATCTACTGGGGTCTGTTCGCCCTCCTGATTCACCTGGTCTCGCTGCGTTCCCTGGGTGTCCCCTACCTGGAGCCCATGGCCCCCACCGTGCTCTCCGGCCTCAAGGACACGTTGGTGCGGGCACCATGGTGGAAGATGGATGCCCAGCCCGAACTGATCGCGCAGGATGAAGAACGCGTTCCACCCGGAGCCAGACCAGAGCCCCCCGGGAAGAGACCTCCCGAAGGAGAGAAAAAGACATGAAGACCGGGGCACGCGAGCAGATCTCTCCCTACCAGCTGATAGCGCTTCTGTTTTTCGTCCGTCTGGCCCCCAGAACCCTGGTGTGCCCCACCACCATGACGGTCCCACGCACGCAGGATCTGTGGCTGGCCGACGCCGTCAGTGCAATGCTGACTGTTGGATTTGTGTTTACCCTTTCCCGGCTGGGCCAGCGGCACCCCGGCCGGAGCATAATCCAGTACACCGAAGACCTGCTGGGCCGGCCGGTTGGAATGCTGATAGGAATGCTCCTGGCGGGGTATTTCTTTTTCGTCGCAGCTTACACCGCCCGCATGCTGGGCGAGGCCTTCAACATGTCGATCATGCCATTTACGCCCAACCTGGTGTTCATTGGGGCCCTGACGCTTCTTGCCGCCAACGCTGCCCGCAGCGGACTGGAGGTGGTGGCCCGCACCGGGGAGTTTCTGTTTCCCCTCATCCTCATAGTGCTCCTGCTGCTTTTGGTCCTCCCGCTCGGCCAGGTGGATTCGACGCGCTTTCTGCCCCTGCTGCGGGACGGCCTCGTGCGGGTAATCCCGGCCACATCAATCGAGTTCATGTTCTACCTGGAGTTCATGGTGCTGGGGCTGCTCATTCCTCACCTGCGCGCACCCGAGAAGGTGACGCGCTTCACCGTACTGTTTACTGCCGCCAACGGTCTGATGATGACGGCGATGTGCCTGATCATGGTGGGCGTCTTTGGTCCGACCCTCGACGCACTCGGTCTTCAGGCCTTTCTCCTGGCGCGGATGATCCGTGTAGGCGAGTTCTTCGAGCGGGTGGAGGCCCTGCTTTTGGCCTCGTGGGTACTGAGCACCGGGGTCAAGATTGCCCTGATGATCTGGGCTTTTTGCACCTGTCTGCGGCAGACCTTTAGCTTGCATCGCTGGCGGCACCTCCCGTACGCAGCGGCCGCCCTGCTCATAGCCTGCAGCCAGCTGTTTTTTGCCGATGTGGTGAGCATGGCCCGTCTGCTGGCCGAACCCTGGACCGTCACCAGCGTGACCTTCATCCTCAGCCTGACTGCCCTTCTCTGGATCGCACAGCTGGTACGGGGAGGGGGGGACACGGATTGAAGACCCGCAGGCTGATCTGTGCTGTCATGCTGCTTGCCATGATCGCCTCCACCGGATGCTGGGACAGGCGGGAGATCGAAAACCTGGCATTTATCAGCACCACCGCCATCGATCGCCCCGAGCGCGGCGACGGGATCCGGGTGTCAACCCAGATCATAAAGCCCTTCGCCTTCGGCCCGGAGGACCCGGGAGACCTGCAGGAACGTCCGATCTGGCTCGCCTCGGCGGAAGGAAGGACTGCAGGAGAGGCTTCGGCCAACCTGCGGGATGAGTCACCGCGGACACCTTTTTGGGCACACAATGTACACGTAATTCTGGGCGAGGAATTTGCCCGGGAGGGAGTTTCTGACATTCTCGGTTTCTTCACCCGGGATCCGGAGACCCGGAGGCGCGTCCACATGATGGTGGTGCGGGAGGCGCGGGGCGAGGACCTGCTGCACGCAGAGTTCGAGCTGCAGCGCCTCCCGGCACTTGGACTGGAACGCCTCCTGCTGGCGGCCGAACGCTTTATCGGGACAACACTTCTCAGTGAGCTGCACGACTTCGCAATAGACCTGGAGACGGAGGGAATAGAACCAATCATCCCTGCACTGCGCATAGCAGAAAGACCGCCCGAAGGGGATATCCACGGGGAATTGCAGCAGGATGAAATTTACGGAAGCATCCGTCT
>PWGR01000118.1 GCA_003554565.1 Clostridia bacterium | reverse complement strand
AGGCCACGTACGGTCTGTCACATGTGGTGTGGTTTGTCGGAGGCCCGCTGGGGCTTTCCAGCGATCTGATAGGCCGGACGTCCCTGCGCTTTTCGCTGTCAACCCTGACCTTTCCGCACCAGATGGTCCCCGTGATTTTGCTCGAACAGATCTACAGGAGCTGCCGTATTCAAAGAGGCGAACCGTACCATTACTGACTGCCAGAAAAGGAGGCGATAGCTATGTCGTTGCTGCAGGGAAAGAGAGGCATGGTCCTCGGCGTGGCCAACAAACGCAGCCTCGCCTGGTCCATTGCAGAGCGAGCAGCTGAACAGGGTGCAGGACTGGCAATTACCTGTCAGAGCGAGCGTTTCGAGCGCCGGGTGGGGAAGATGATAGATGAGTCAGAACATATTGAGGAGGCATTGCTTCTGCCGTGTGATGCGACCAGCGGGGAGGAGATGGATGCACTGTTCTCCGAGGTTGGAAGCTGTATGGGGGAGCTGGACTTCATAGTTCATGGATGGGCCTATGCCCCGCGCGAGGATATGTCGCATGACTACGTGCATACCACCTGGGATGGGCACCGCACCGCTCAACAGGTCAGCGCCCACTCGCTGACGGAAATAGCCCGTCGCGGTCGCGAGCTGATGACCGGCGGTGGAAGTATCCTTACGCTGTCCTATTTTGGGGCCGAGAAAGTTGTGCCAGGCTACAATGTCATGGGGGTGGCGAAGGCTTCACTTGAGGCTGCCGTTCGCTACTTGGCCAGGGATCTGGGCGGAGAGGACATCCGGGTCAATGCCATTTCGGCCGCACCGGTGAACACGCTGTCGGCGCGCGGCGTCCCTGGCTTTTTGGACATGCTCACCCTGCATGAAGAAAGAGCCCCGCTGCAGCGGAATGTGGACCCAGACGAGATAGCCCGCGCGGCGGTGTTTATGCTGTCGTCCTGGTCATCTGCCATAACAGGAGAGATCCTGCACGTCGACGCCGGGTACAACATTATGGGCATGTGACGCTCATCGCCCCATTGCTTACTGCTCCGCAGGATTTTTCCAGGGGGCAGGGAAGAATTCTTCAGGGGGTTGAAAAGCGATGTTCAGAATTGCCATTGGTGGATTATCGCACGAGACGCACACATTTCTCGAGAAGCGAACCACAGTAGGCGACTTTGCCGATCGGCATGTTCAGTACGGGCCAGAGATTATCGAGCGAAATCGCACCGTGTCCAATTACATACGTGGTTTCATAGAGGTTATCGAGGAGACCGGGGGCGAGCTGGTAGGCACCGTAAACGCGGCTGCCAACGTTCATGGTTACGTGACCCGGAACGCCTTCGAGAAGTTTACCACTGAAATGACGGATGCGCTGCGGGAGGCAGAGGGCGTCGACGGTGTACTCCTGGCGCTGCACGGGGCCATGGCCGCCGAGGATTATGATCGGGCCGAGGCCGAAGCTGTCCGGCGCGTCCGCAGTGTGGTCGGTGCAGATGTGCCGATCATGGTGACGCTGGACCTGCATGCCAACGAGGATCATCATCTGACGGATGTTGCTGACGCTGTGTTTGTCTGCAAAAAGTACCCGCACACCGATACTCGCGAGACCGGAGAGGCTGCTGCCCGCTGCATGGTGGCCACGCTGCGTGGCGAATTCATGCCAGCCATGGCCCTGCACAAGCCCGGAATAATCTCGCCCAGCATCTTTCAGGGTACTGACTTTTCTCCCATGCGGGACTTCCGCGAGCGTGCCGACGAATGGGAACGCGTCGAGGACGATGTCTGCTACGTTTCGGTGGCGCCCGGCTTCGGATATGCGGATGTGCCGGATGTCGGTGCCTCCGTGATCGCGGTTACCAACGGAGATAAGGCGCTGGCAGAGAAAGTGGCGAGAGATATGTCCGCCTATATGTGGAAGAAGCGTGAAGAGCTGGCCCGGCGTCCGATTGCTGGACCCGAAGAGGCGGTACAGAAGGCGCGTTCAGCTGTCCAGGACGGGCGATGTCCCGTGGTTCTGGCCGATGGTGCGGACCGTACCGGTGACAGCACACACTTGCTTCGTCAGCTGATGCGGCAGGGTGCAGGGAATTTTGTCCTGTCCAGCCTGCACGACCCGTCAGCCGTGCAGTTCTGCCAGCAGCTGGGTGAGGGTTCCGAGGTTGCTGTATCGGCCGGCGGCTGGGGCCAGGCCTCCGGTGAGCCCATCCACCTCGAGGGCAGAATAGAGTTTGTTGGCGATGTTACGTACGAGCTCACTGGCCCGATGAATACCGGTGGAACTGTGGGGTGTGGCCCGTCAGCCACGTTGAATCTGGGTGACTCGAGGTATGTTGTGCTGACGAGCCTCAATCATCAGGTCCGGGATGCAGAGGGGTTCAGAGCTTTTGGTGTCGATCCCTCTGATATGGACATCCTGATCGTACGCTCCCGCGTGCATTTCCGCGCCTATTATGATCGGGTGGCCGGCGAGATAATCGAGGTGGACGCGCCCGGAATGGGGCCGGCTGATCTCAGCGGCCTGCATTTTTACAAGATCCCGGCCGACATTTTTCCGGTCGGGAAGAACTGGCAGGTGGAGGTATGAGCAAACCGCGCAAGGTCAGTCGCCTGGACGCAGTACCTGTCCGGCGGCCCGCCGCGTGTGCATCTCGTTGTCAATGACGAATTGGCCGTTGACCAGCACAGAATAAATCCCGGCCGGGTAGGCTTTCGGATACTCGAAAGTCGCCCGGTCGGCTATTTCCTCCGGGCAGAACAACACCAGGTCGGCCTTGTTCCCCGGGCGAAGGACCCCCCGGTTGCGCAGTCCGAGGCGATCGGCCGGCATCTGCGTCATTTTGTGCGCCCCTTGCTCCAGTGTGAGTAAGGCCCCGTCCCGGCAGTACTGTCCGAGAACGCGGGGGAAGGTGCTGTAGTAGCGGGGGTGGGGGTGACCTCTGCTGAGCGGCCCATCGGTGGCCACTGCCCGCCCGTCCGAGGCAACCATGACATGCTCCGACTGCATTATGGTGTGAATGTCGCCGTCATCCAGAACAAAGGAAATGAACGAGGCATCACTTTCCGCCAAGAGGTCGAGAGCCAGAGCGGGGGCTCCGGCATCTTTCATCTGCGCCACTTCACCCAGCGTGCGGCCCTCGAGATCGGAATCAGGGTCGTAGGAGGCGACCATGAGGCGTTCGGCCCCTCCCCGCCGGCGCATATTGCTGCGTACCGCCCCGGTGATTGCCTCTCGGCTGTCGGGGTCATTCAGGCGGCAGAGCAGTTCCTCCCGGCCGCCAGCCTGAGCCCATCGAGGTATAAGGGCGCCGGTGATGCTGGAGCCCGAGGCGGCGTACGGGTACTGATCCGCGGCGACATCAAGTCCCTCTGCTCTCGTTACTGCCAGTTTTTTCACCAGTTCATGTGCTTGTCCCCAAACGCCGGTCCGAGGGCTTTCAGGTGAGATATCTGCAGAGCTACCCCGCTGCGACGGGTTATATCTATTACCTCATCGATGGCCGCCTGCAGTCCCACGCTGTAGTCGAATTCATCGCGAATATGGGTTGCGTGCAGACCATCGTACTCCGCCACGATGCTGCACAGGCGCGAGAGCTCCTCTGCATCGGCGTAGCTGCCCGGGGCGTAATAGATCCCGGAAGACATGCCGAAGGCCCCTGCCTCCATGGATTCCCGCAGCAGAATCTCCATTATGTGCATTTGTCGTGCATCTGGAGCCCGGTCCTCGTAGTTCATGGCGGAGGCCCGGATGGCACCGTGGCCGGCCAGGGGGGCCCCGTTTATGCT
>PWGR01000173.1 GCA_003554565.1 Clostridia bacterium | reverse complement strand
TCGGCGTAGGCTCGGTTGTACAGGCCGGTCAGCTCGTCGTGAAAACTGAGATAAAACAAGTCCTGTTCCAATTTCTTGCGCGTGGTTATGTCCCTGATCAACGCCAGAACCTCGTCTTCGGGTGCTGGCACAATTCTGGCTTCAAACCACAGATTTCCCTCGGGTACGGAAAGTCGGTATTCGATGGTCTGAAGCTCGCTGGTATCCAAGGTTGTTGTGATGGCATCAACCAAATCTGCGCCCTGCTTCTCAGGCAGTATCTCGGTGATGTTCTTCCCTATTATCTCCTCTTCCGGGCGGTAGAGTTTTTCGTCCGAGGATTTGATAATGTCCAGATAAATCCCTGACCGACTGCACCGTATGATAAGATCCGGTATGAGCTCAATTACCGATCGGACATATTCTTCGCTTTCCCGCAGCTTCTCTATGGCGTGGTACCGTTCGGTATCATCGGAAAAGACAATCACCGCCCCCCGCACACTGCCATCGGGGGTGCGGATGGGAGAGGCGCTGTCGGCAATATGGCGTCGGGTCCCGTCTCTGGACACCAGAACAGTTCCCGCGGGCAGGTCGACAGCTCCGTTAGACTCCAGAGCCCGCTGCCCTGGGTTATCGATGGGCTCGCCCGTGTCGGCGCTTTCGATTTGAAAGACAAACTCCAGCGGACGACCTTCTGCCTCCTGAGCGGACCACCCAGTCATCTGCTCAGCCCGGCGGTTCATCCGTGTTATCCGGCTTTCCCTGTCGGTGGCGATGACGCCGTCGTCGATCGAATGTAGTGTTACGGAGAGATCCTCCTCGCTGTCCCGCAACTCTTTTTCGGCAAGTTTTCGTTCCAGCGTCTGTCCGATCATCCGGGTTATCGTGGAGACGAGTCTCTCCTCATCGGTCAGAAAGGTAGCATCAGCGTCATGAGCCAGGTACACCTGCAGGGTGCCCCGGCTGTCCCCGTGGACCATAATCACAGACTCCAGCTGGTGTGTACCCGGCTGAAAGCGGTTGCTGGCATAATTCTGTCCGTCGAAGCAGATGCGGGCGTGGGTATTATGAGGAGAGGAAAACGATGGAGGGACCAGCTGGACAGCCTCCCGCAGCATCTGCTGGATGCTCAGCTCAGGATCACCCAAGATCTCGGCCAGTTGGTACAAGGTGTTCAACTCTTTAACTCGCTCCCGCAGTGCTTCCCGCTGCCGCCGTATTATGTCTACCCCGCGGCCGATAAAAGCAGCTAACAAAAAGAACACGGCTACCGCTGTGGCGAGGTGGACCGGATCACCCCCCTGCAGCGAGTAGGCCAAAACCAAGCTGAAATTAGCCCACAGGGCGGAGGACAGGCCAGCCCGCATACCCCAACGGTAGGAACACCCAACCACGAGAATCAGTGCACACAGCCCCACGAGTATTGTATCCCAGAAAAACGCCAGTAGGACCAGGATAAGGGAAAATGCGACCGCTACGAGTATCTCCTTTTGCTTGAATGCTGCCATTAAGCGGTGTTTGCTCACGGACACGTCTGTACGGTCCTCTCTATGTCATCTGCTCTCCATACTGTTGCATCACTTTGTGGTCGATGGATCAGATTGCTAGTCAGCCTTTTGTGCGATTATATCATACAGTCGTAGCGATTGACGCGGTCGCACTCACCGTGTCAACGGCCATATGGTGGATTGATTTTCACTCCCCTCTGCTGCAGGTGCCGGGTATATACCGGATGACTGGGGAGGGCGCAGATGGCTCGGGTGTGTTGCCCCTCGGGGAGATAACGGATGCTCCGCAATTCCTCGGTGACGTGCTCGATGATGCCTGATGGCGCAAATTGACAACCCAATAATTGCTGGGAAGAAACAGCAAAGGGTGCGAAAAGGGCGCTTGTCCCGTTTGACCGCGGCCGGTATTTCCGGGCCCGACCATTCCACGGTCGTTGTTTTCTTGCCTCCCCGCGTGCGTCGTGGAGCACGCCCCTGAAAGATGCCGCGGAGGAGCCCGCAACATCAGAAGCGTCGGCGTCAGGAAATAGCTCGCGGTTTTGCTCTTCACAACGCGCCATGATGTCACGCCGAACCACATCCCACCGCTCACCCGCTATGAGTCGGTCCATATCTTTCTCGGTGCGAAGGGGGAGCTTCAGGTAGCCCCGATAGGTGCGCAGCAGAAGCTCACCCGTCCGTATTCGGGTTATTCCCCGCCTGCGCTCTTCCTCATCCAGGACAGTATTGACCTCACGGATGATGGCTCGTCCCAGACGGGACCGCATGGAGAAATCGTATCTGGTGGCCAGTAGATGCAGCTGGGCATTTTCCAGGGTGCGTTCCCTCATCGTCCGAAGACCTTTTTCTGCCACCTCATGGCAGATCCCCCTCCGAATGGAAACCACCCGGCCCCTTTTTCGGATCATCGCTTCTGTCCCGGGCGAAGACCTGACGAATCTGCGCCAGCCGGAAATGATAGTCCGGCTCGTCATAACGCCGGTAAAGCTCCAAATACGCCTCCACCAGGGTCATGGAGCGGCCGGTGACCCGACGGATCATCACCGGATTCATCCCCTGATCCGCAAGAGTCACCACCCGGGCGAACTCCTTGAGATACGCCTCCACGCTCTCGTAGCTATGACCCGTTCGATCGACAATCTCCGTTTCTGTGTGCATCTGAAGGTAAAGCTCCACGATCTGCACCTTGTGGCTCACCCCGCGGCCGATGTCCTTGACCCGTCCCCGGGTGGGAACCACCACCTCGGGATGAGCGTTCACCTGCCGTCGGATCGCATCGACATGAATGCCGTTGAGCACCGCCAGATCGGGCAGGGGGAGAAGGCTCCCTGGCTCCGGGCCTCCGAGGCGTACCGGTGGATGCGGCCAAACTTTAGATCCGACACCCGGGTGGGGCTCTCCCCCTCCGGACCGCGGGCGAGATCCTCCTCATAGAAAAAGGTCAGCTCCACCGGCACCAGATCCGCCTCATCCAGAGAAACGGCGGCTCCCTCTCGATATGGCAAAAAACACCGTCCTTCCGGGAGGAAGGTTGTCCTGGCTGAGTCGCCCCACCAGGCGACCCAACTCCTCATGATACAGCCGCGCCGCCACAGGTGAGAAACCGAACTCCTCGATCAACTCGTCCTCGATCACTTCCCCCGAATCGGAGGAGTCGCTCCGACCGTAGGCTTGCATCAGCCGCTGCAGCAAAGGATTCGAGCGGTGTTCTCTGCCCACCTCGATCAGATCCTCTGCCTCCTCGATGCTGAGGCCCACGGTCTTTGCTGTCTCACCGGCCGACTCACCTTTTGCATGACGCAAGAATACCGTCACAAAACGGCGCATAATGCGCTCCCAGCCGCTGAGAGACAGACCCAGTGTGAGTCGAAACTCCTCGATGCTGTCCTTTTGCAGATAAGGCTCTATCAACCACGGCTCCAGTCGTCTCTGACCCTCCCCCGGAGAGGTCGCTCCAACGTGCGGCAGGTAAATGCCCATATGGCGGATGGATCTCAGACGATTCGCCAAGGCGGGGGGGGTCAGATTGGCCCAGGCCGCCAGATCCTTCAGGCTGGCCCAACCACCTTGCCGCCGGATCTCGCGTATCCATCGCAAAATGCGCTGACGCTGCAGCGCAGCCAGGTTGAACTACCTCCCAAACCCGGGTGTCCTCCTCGGTGTCTGCCGCCGTGACCAGGACCTCATAGCGACGCCTTCGCACGAAGGCCTTGGATACCGTCGCCGGTACGGACATCCGGGTCTGACCCGGCAGTTGTGATATGCCCAGAGATCTCAGCCAGG
>PWGR01000187.1 GCA_003554565.1 Clostridia bacterium | reverse complement strand
CTGCGAACCAACGACGACACTGATGTTGGTACTCAGGTCAAGGTTTATCTCAAACACAACGTCAGATATCTCGCCTCGGATCCGATGTGTCTTTTCGCAGGACAATACTACCAAAACGTCAAGATCGGATTCCGAGTCAAAGTCCCCTCTAGCTTTAGAACCGAAGACGATAATGTCCGAAAGAGGTAGCTGCTCAGATAGAGTCATCCGGAGACGCGACAGAGCTTCAATTTCCTTTTCCCTAAGGTCAAGGTGCTGATGCAGGTCATCCATAGATCCTCATACTCCTTTTATGAGGTGCTATGCAGATTCACCGTAGCGTTAGAGTCATGTTAGCAGTTCTTCAGCAATTAGGCAAAAGACTTCATCAACCGTTTATTTCCCTTTGATTGCACAGTTGAATGGGTTGCTCTTTGACAACGGAAATGGACGCGTTTTCTGCGTTGTGTTCCGTGGTCGCCGGAGTTGGTAGTAAATCCTTGACAACGGTGGGGAATCGGGAACAATGGAGATAGACGGGGCAACACATGGCGGGCCTGCGGTGCTCGGGTACGCTCCCCGGTCTGGTGGCACACATGTGGAGGTGAGTCGGATGGGGAGGCGCAAGGAGTACCGTCAGCGCATCAAGTATCAGGCCTCATCGGTGAAGGCCAAGGGCCTGGAGGCGTATTTGACGGCAGAGATCTGCCGGCGCAGAGAGATGCCGCGTGAGGAGGCCCGCCTGGTGGCCGCTGACGCCCTCTGCTATCTGGGGCAGTACGGGCTGCGACGGGGAGTGGGCACGATAGAGCTGCCGCTGATAAGCGGTCGGGAATACAACGCCAGGCAAAAGAGGCAAAACCAGCCGGAGAAGGTGGTGCAGCTTACACTCCTGTCCGAGGACGACGCCGACGTGCTGGCCGAGTTCGGCAACGCGGCCATGCAGACGGCCAGAATGGCCCGGATGATGGAGGAGGCGTATGCGCAGGATGCCGTCTTTGATGGCCCGAGGTTAAGCCTTTTGTTTCCCCTGAGCCTGCGGGCCATCCGGGAGCGTCTGAAAGGGTTGTGGGCGCAGGGAGCGCTGCTGCCGGTGGCTGGAACTACGGAAACCTACCGCCAGCAGTGGAGGGCTCTGCGTGGGGTACTGGCGGTGCAGAGGTATCTTTCGGGGGAATCACTGACCGAGATACGCCAGGATCTCATCATCAGCGGGTCTTTGTGGCTGAGGTGGTGGTCCGGTTTCCGTGCGGTATGGGACAGAAGGGATGAGGATGCGGCCACCCTGGCCAAAGACCTCGGTCTGCCCGAGCCGCTGGTGTCCGGCTGGCAGGAGTTATGCGGTGAGCTGCCGGATACGGAAGTGGTGCGGGACCGCCTGGCGGAGGCGGTATCGCCGGGTCCGGTACTCGCCGGTCAGGTCAGGAGCCCCCGGGCCTTCACCGAGCATCTGGTGAGCCGCTACGGATACAGTCCGGCGGCAGCCGACTTCTTCGAGGGACAGCTTTACGAGTTGGCCCGGGAGTTGAACGCAAAGGCCCGCAGCGGCGGTCAGGTTCTTTACTTTGGTGTGTCCTCGGATGAACCGCCGGGGACCTCTCTTTCGGAGGCGCAGCTTCATCCGGTGGTGCTGGACTACGTGGTCCCGGAGGACTGGTCGCTGGTGGACAGGGACAGCCCCGGTGCGCTGAAGTGGGAGCGGCTGCAGAGGCTGGTTACCGGTGCATACCAGCAGGGAGCCGCCCTGTCGCTGCCGGACATCGCCTATCTGCTGGGTCTGTCCACCGATGCGGTGGCCAATGCGATAGCCGATCACGATGATGTGGTTCTTCCCACCCGTGGCAGGGTTTCGGATATGGGGCCCACGCTCAGTCATGCGGAGAAGATCATCGACCTGTACATGTGGGGTTACACCGAGACGGAGATAAAGCGCCGGACCGGTCACAGCTACGCAAGCATAGAGCGTTATCTGATAGACTTCTCCCGCGTGGCTTACTTAACCAGGAGGGGGCTGCCGGCTCCGGCCATACGTCAGGCCACCGGCCTGTCGAAGCGCACGGTGAACAAGTACGTGCAGCTTTACGCCGAATACAGCGGCCCCGACTTTGCCTTCCGGATGGCCCGCATCATGGCCATTGCCGAGGCACACCCAAAAAAAGCACCGATGAAAATGATGAGGGGAGGTAAACAGATGAAGAAAAAGAGAGCCCGCTTTGCCACTTTAGCCGACCGCAGCCTGCCTGCGGTGCAGATGAGCTATCTGCGGGAGAGCTTCGAGCTGGCCCCGCAGTCTCACCTGGCGGAGGCGGTGTGTTCCATGACCAATAAGGCCATGAAGGAACACGAGCAGAAGAACGAGGAAGTCCGGCTCAGGCCGGGGCAGCTGCTGGCCTCTCACCGGGGCAAACCGGTCATTCTTTCGCTGATCGATGATGAGACTGCCCGGCAGCTGGCCGAAGGGCTTTCCCCCCGGGCGGTGCAGCGTCACCTTGAGCACCTGCAGCTGGACCAGATGCGGGAGTCCGACCCGGAGGCGACGGTGGAGCAGCTTTGGCGGCTGGTGGGACAGGCGGAGCTGGCCCGGGGACGGGCGCGGAGCACCGAATCCTTCGTTCCCCCCGAACCCCTGGACTCCTCCCAACTGCCGGTCAATCCGCGCAAGCTGTCTGACATGGCGGTACCGCAGGAGGTGATGGATTCGGTGGTTCCCCGCCTCACCGATGATTACGGTCTGAGACCGTCCATGGCGGAGGCCATGGTGCAGAAAGCCGCCGCCATTCGCCGCTGGCTGTGTCCCCTGGCTTCTGAGCTGCGGCCGGGGCAGCTGGTGTGGATGACCCACGGCACTCGCGGTCCACGACGGGGACAGAAGCGCTGGATGCCCGCGGTGCTGACCCTGCTGGCCCCCGGGGAGGCGACGCAGAAGATGCAGAACAAGGACGACCTGCGCCGCCTCAAGCTGGCCCAGATCGAACGGATCACCACCGAGGCCTGGCATCAGGATGCGGTTCTCACCTCGCTGGACCTGGAGTGGCTGCTGGGGATATCGCAGTACCTGCTCAGGCAGCTGCTCGACGCCTATCACGCCGAGCACGGCGTCCTTTTGCCCACCGCCGGCACGGTGCTGGACATGGGGTCGACTCTGACCCACAAGACCATCGTGGTGGAGTTGTCGCTTGAGGGCATGACCACCGCGGAGATCAGCCGCCGGATATTCCACACTCCGGAGGCAGTGGACAGCTACCTGAGGACCTTTGACCGGGTGCTGATACTGCGCTACTTCGGTCTGCCGGAGGGACTCATGGGCAGGGTGACCGGACACAGCCCGTCGCTGTTGAAGGAACATCTCAAGCTGGCGGAGAAACACTTCCCTACCAGAGAACAGCTGGCCAACTATCTGGAAAACAGGGGGGTGACACTGGATGAAATTACTGCTTCGGGAACATAACGGTTATCTCAGTTAACCTCAGCCTCCGAAAACCACATGAATGGGTACACTACGCGCGAATCCTGATAATGTATGTTATCTGTCAGCGGCCCTGTATAAGTCTCCCCGGGCGTCCGGGCTGCCTTCCAGTGGGCATCAAAAATGGAGCTCTGAGTCCGTATCTGACCGATCGAATCGCGTGTCTGATGGGCTGCAGGAGGGTCAGGCACGAGCAGCTAGGCGAAATGGGGAATGGTCATAGGATGATCCTCCATCCGCTATTCTTCGCCAGCCCTTCGAGTTCTTGGTCCGGGCTTACTGCTACGGGATTCCCCACGAGCTGCAGGAGAACCACGTCCGAGAAGCT
>PWGR01000083.1 GCA_003554565.1 Clostridia bacterium | reverse complement strand
TTCGCCCGCCAGCACATCAATAGCATTCAGCTGTTCTTCCGTCAATGGTTCGTCTGCGTCTACTATGATGAGTCCACCATTTTCCGGTGGGCCGCACATACGAAGTGCAAGAAGGGCCGCCAGGGGATCATCGGCGGAGACGACGAAGAGCTGCGACAGTGAGTCTGCCCGCCGTAGAGTCACGGATTCAATACTTGCATCTGTGGGATTGTCGGCAGAGATGCGGGCGGTATAGGCTGTGCGCACTGGTACTTCAAAATCATCGGTTGCAGATTGCTCCCGTACCCTGTCCTGGATCAGTGTTACGGCAGGACAGAGTACAAGGAGAAGCAGCAGCGCGTACAGCGACAATCGAGTAAGCCAATCGCCTTTCACTGCGAATCACCCGATTGCAGTTTCCCCGTGCGTTTTGAGGGCTATGCATGCGGCCTCGGGCAACGGAATGGCTCTGCCGGCGCCGTCACTGAAGACAGCCCGGACAACGAGCTCGGGCAGGATCCCTGTTGTTTGCACATCCTCTTTGCCCCGTTCACAAGAACTCAGACAGGGATAAAAACACCTGGCGAGAAATAGTCAGGTGTATGGTCGGAGACATCCTGCAAATATTGAATTACGGAAATGATGGAGGAAGGGTCAATGGGCCGAGTGGAAGATAACATAATGATTCCGGACGAACGACGGCAGGCGGTACGGGCTGCTCTGGAGGAGCTGGCTGATCGGGTAGAGAGCCGTGACGAACCTCATTGTGAATATGCGTACGTGTTTGCCTCGGACAGCGGCCGCCTCATAGTTCGCCAGTACGAAAACGGACGGCTGCACATGCAGGGTAGTGCTAAGGATCTGCACCGAGAGGTTGTTGAGCGGCTGAAGGAACTGGTGGAGGATGCGGGAGAGGTGTCCCATTCGCGCCTGCATGCATTTCCCCACGGGGGAAGCGATGAGGCAGGCAAGGGTGATGTCTTCGGTCCCCTGGTGGTAACGGTCGTCTATATCGCTGATGAGGATGTCCGACGTCTGCGTGAAGCCCATGTTATGGATTCCAAGAGGCTGAGCGACCGGCGCTGCCAGAACCTGGCTGCAAACCTGAAAAGCTGGCTGCCCGGACGCTGGGTCACTTCGGCGATTTTTCCTGTTCAGTACAACGCCATGTACAGCAGATTGAAGCGCCGGGGACGGAATCTCAATCATCTCCTGGCGCGGTTACATGCCGACTGCATAGTCAATCTGGCTGACCGGGTCAACTGTGAGAGCCGTCCCACTGTTGTGGTGGACAAGTTTGCCAGCGAAAATCTTCTGCTGAAAGAGATCAGTGATGAGCAGGTGGAGGTGATCCAGCTGGAGCGAGCGGAACGTGATCCCGCGGTGGCTGCCGCCTCAATCCTGGCGCGGGCTGAGTTTTTGCGGGGATTGTGTTGGATGGGAAAGATGCTGGGATGTGAACTGCCGAAGGGGGCGGGACAGAACACCATACAGGTGGGGCGGCGGCTGGTTGAGTGCTGGGGTCATCGGCTTCTGGAACTGGTGGCCAAGATGCATTTTTCTACCGTGCAGGATATGCGGCAGGACTGAGAGAGGACAGCGGTCGGAGGTGTCCCCAGGTGACGAAGGTCACGACCAATGTAGCCAGCAGAATATGGAGATTGCTGACGATAATGCGCCTGGTCTCTGATGGGCAGCCCATGTCTGCAACACAGATCGCCGAAGAACTGGGTGTTTCTGTCCGTACCTTTCACCGCGACCGGGCTGTGCTGGAGGATGCAGGACTTCCCATCGCCCACTGCGGTGATGGCTATAGCCTGGTAGGTAAACCATTTCTTCCTGCAGTGCACTTGGACTGGGATGAAGGGTTGGCGCTTCTCTGTCTGGTGGATGGCGCCCTGGAGACGGGCTCCATTCCCTATCGCCAGTCCCTGGAGGCTGCCCTGGACAAGATAAGAAGCGGTATTCCGCCTGAGGTGGAAAACCGCATCAGGGAGGAAGCCCGGGAGGTTAAAATGAAACAACAGCCTATGGTGGATATGTCCGGGCACCAGGATACATTCGATGAACTCCGCAGAGCTGTACGCGACAGGTTGGTTACCTCCCTGAAGTACATGGGAATGCGCGACGCCGAGCCCGTCCGGCGCGAAGTCGAGCCGATGGGAATTTTTCAACGCTGGCGCGCCTGGTACCTGGTTGCGCATTGTCGCTTGCGGAAGGAGATACGAATATTTCGCATCGACCGAGTGCTGGATGCTCATCCTGGCAGGAAAAGGTTTGTGCCGTCACGCGATTTTGACCTGGACAGATTCCTGCGGGACGCGTGGGTTGTGAAACGCGGTGAGGTCAGGCACGTAAGGATAAGGTTTAAGGGTGCGTCTGCGCGGCTGGTGCAGGAGCTGACCTGGCATCCGTCCCAGAAGATCGAAAGGAGAGACGCTGACAGCATAACAGTCTCTTATCGTACCGGCGGCCTGAGTGAGGTGGCCGACTGGGTCATGGGGTATGCTGGTGAGGCGGAGGTCCTCGAGCCCGAGAGCCTGCGCGAGATGGTTTGCGAAAAGGCACAGAGCATCAGTATGGTGCACCGTCAGGGCGCAACGTGAAGTCTGCCATGCTGTAATAATCCGATTTCTCGTCTCTTTATTCACACTTCCTCGGACAAATTGGCCAGTGTGCGGCTAAGCATGTCCAGGCGATCTGTCGGTGCGTCCAACTGTTGAGCCATTTTCTTGGCAGCCAAATCCAGGTCGGGTGTTTTCTGTAGAACTGCCTTCGCCTGGTCGCGGAAATTTTCCAGCCAGGTCCGTTGCTCTGTGATGATGTCCACCGAGCCCGGTGCTCCGTGCCCCGGGATGACATGCTCAATATTCATGCTTTCAATATCCTTCAGAGTCCGGATCCACTGGGCCAGATCAGCATCGGCCATAAAGGGCAGTCGACCAGAGAAAATAAGGTCGCTCGTGCACACTATAGAATCCTCAGGGATGTACACAATTAGTGTTCCCGGTGCATGACCGCTGACCTCGCGCAGCTGTATTGTTCGACGAGAGGTGTGGATGTCCAGGCGATCAGTGAACGTGATGTCCGGGAGGGGAATAGGTACATCACCAGCAATCTCCCGCCAGCTGTCGAGGAGCCGCGTGTTCATCAGCTTGCGTGTAGCCTCCGTCGCTACCTTGGGGGCAGAAAAAGCAGTGTTACCGAAGGTGTGATCGCCGTGGAAATGGCTGTTTATGACAAGTCGGATGGGTTTGGCGGTGTTGGCGTTTACATGTTCTTTCAACAGCTCGCCATCCTTTGGAGTCCTCATGGTGTCTATCACAATAGAGCCCCACTCGGTCGCGAGGAATACTGCGTTTACGGATTCCTCGGCGTCAGTGATCATGTGTATTCGTTCTGTGATGCGCAATGTTGTCACCTCTCAGTTTTTCTGGTTGTTTGCAACGAGCGTGTTTCTCACGGTCCATTCTTCTGCATTCTATCGGTGAAACCTTCACGAGATCCTGATTGATTTGCCAGCATATCGACAAGGGCGGGCGTCAAGGATATCGACAGAGGAGGTGAGCTACTTGACAACCGGTACCAAGCTGCATCAAACTATCGGTCAGCTCAAGGCTGCCGCCGGCGACTTGCAGGGTTTCGCTCTGGATACGGATGATCCCCAGGCGAAGCAGATGTTCACCAGTGCATCGCGCCAGCTGGACCAGATCGTTCAGCAGGTGAGTGCTCGAACTAACTACGTCGAGCGCCAGGAACCCACCTACAGAATGGATCAGATGGCCCAGCAGGGTCAGCAGCAGGGTCAGCAGCAGCAGGGCGGTGCGCAGCAACAGA
>PWGR01000241.1 GCA_003554565.1 Clostridia bacterium | reverse complement strand
CGGTCATCCTGGCCATGGGTGCCGGAAAGACAGCTGCCACGGCGATAGATGAGTACATTCGGGAGAAGTACGACGAGTGATTGAGTGCGGTCGGGGCCGGGTGTCCGGCCCCGACCGCTCGGACATCATACCTTAGGGGGTAAAGTAATGGCTGCTGAGATTATTGACGGCAAGGCGATAGCGAAGAGTGTGCGGGAAGAACTGGCCGTCGAAGTTGAGCAGTTGAAAAGCGATGCGGGAGTAACCCCTGGCCTGGCAGTAGTTCTGGTCGGAGAAGATCCCGCCTCAAAAGTTTACGTACGCAACAAGCATCGTGCCTGCGAGAGAGTGGGAATAAACACCCGGGACATTCGTATGTCTGCCGAGGCCTCGCACGAAGAAGTGATGGAGCAGGTGCACAACCTCAATGAGGATCCCGACATTCATGGTATTTTGGTGCAGCTTCCCACTCCCGAGCAGGTCGACGATGAGGAGATCATAAACGCCATAGATCCGGCAAAGGATGTTGACGGTTTTCACCCGATCAGCATGGGCAAGCTGCTCACCGGCCAGCCCGAGATGGTTCCCTGCACTCCCCGTGGAGTAATGCGGATGCTGGAGAGCACGGGAGTTGAACTCTCGGGCAAAGAAGCTGTCATCGTGGGACGCAGCAACATAGTTGGCAAGCCGCAGGCTCTGCTTCTCATGTACGAACACTGCACGCCTACGATATGCCATTCCCGTACCCGGGACATGACCGAGCACATTTCCCGCGCCGACATCCTGGTGGCCGCAGCGGGGATGCCGCAGATGATCACCGGCGATATGATCAAGCCCGGCGCTGTGGTGATCGATGTGGGAATCAACCGCCTGGACGATGGGTCACTCGTCGGCGATGTGGACTTCGACTCGGCCAAGGAGGTCGCGGGCGCGATCACACCGGTTCCCGGAGGCGTGGGTCCGATGACCATAGCCATGCTTTTGGATAACACGGTCCGCGCCGCAAAGAACAGCGCGTGCTGCTGCTGATTGAACCCGCATGATGAATGCTTGAGGAGGAGCGACAGTGCCCAGCGCGCCGGATCAAATCCAGATCTGGAGCGTCTCGGAACTCACCGCCGAAGTAAGGGAGACGCTTTACGACAATCCCAAGCTGCGCACCCTGTGGGTCAGGGGAGAGGTCTCCAATCTGCGGCGTCCGGCTTCTGGGCACTGCTACTTCACCCTGAAAGACGGAGCGGCTGCCCTGCAGTGCGTTCTTTTTCGGGGGAACCAGCCGCAAGTCCCCTTTGAACTGACAGATGGAATGGACATCCTCGCACAAGGCAATATCGATGTGTACGGGCGAAACGGGCAGTACCAGCTGTATGTTCGCCGGGCGGAGCCTGCCGGACGTGGAGCGCTGCACCTTGCGCTGGAGCAGCTGAAGGAGAAGCTGCAGGCGGAGGGGTTGTTTTCTGAGGAGATCAAGCGGGATCTGCCGGCCTTTCCTGCGACTGTAGGGGTGGTGACGTCGGTGCAGGGGGCTGCGCTGCGGGATATAGTAACCGTGATGCACCGCCGCTGTCCGGGTGTGAACATAATTGTCCGTCATTCCTCGGTGCAGGGCGAGCGGGCCGCGCCCGAACTGAGCCGTGGGCTGCAGCAGATGGCCCGGCACGGAGAGGCGGAGGTGGTGATCATAGGGCGAGGCGGTGGAAGCCTTGAGGATCTCTGGGCATTCAATGATGAAGCGCTCGTCCGCACCATAGCCTCTGTGGATGTACCTGTAGTGTCGGCCGTGGGTCACGAGACAGACGTCACTCTATCCGATCTGGCCGCCGATGTGCGTGCACCCACCCCGTCTGCCGCCGCAGAGCTGGTAGCCCCGGACGTTGACCGGTTGAGGGCCGACCTGCGGCGTGCGGCCGCGACTCTGAGCGTGCGCCTGCGACGACGTGCACGCCGTGCAAGAGAACGCCTCAATGGCATCGCTAGGCGCAGGGTGTTCCAGTACCCCGATAAGATGGTGGCCGATCGCAGGCAGCACGTGGACGAGCTTTATGCCAGGATACTGGGTATGCAGCGCAGATTGATGCATGAACGGGGCTTAGTGCTCTCCGCCCTGGGTGAGCGTTTGCGTGCCCTGGATCCCAGGGCCGTGCTGGCCCGGGGATACAGCATAACCAGAGATTTGGATGGAAATATTATCACAAATAGCGGTGACACCCAACGGGGACAGAGCCTGCGCGTGGCACTTTATCGCGGCACACTGGACGTAGAAATTCACTCGGTCGAGTCCGGCGAATCGGAGCAGGACGGAAACAGCGAAGGGGGAGCGGAGACGAGTGACTGATGGCGGGGCGGGAGAGAACGAGATCTTGGAGGAGCAGTCATTTGAGCAGGCGTTGAAGCGGCTCGAAAGCATTGCCGATGCTCTGGAGGAGGGGAACATTTCCCTGGAGGAGTCGCTCGAACTGTTTCAGGAGGGTATGGATCTGATCAGAAGGTGTGGGGATATTCTCCAGGCGGCTGACGGCAGGATAGAAGAGTTAATAGAGATGAATGAAGACGTGCTGGGGACCACCCCGCTGGATTTGGAACGGCCGGAGTAGAACGGGGTACAACCATGCGAGAGAGCAGTTCAGACATAAATTGCAATCTGCGGCTGCCCGGGTGTTTTACCCGGTTTGCACCGCACATCGAACGAGCCCTGGACGACTGGCTCCCGGGCGGGGAGGAGGTCGGACCTGAACTGGCCCAGTCCATGCGTTACAGCGTGTTCAGCGGCGGAAAGCGCGTCAGGCCAGTACTGACGCTGCTTGCGTGTGAGATCATCGGAGGTGACTTTCGGCCCGGATTACCTGCCGCCTGCGCCGTGGAGTTTATTCACAGCTACTCGTTGATTCACGATGATCTCCCGTGTATGGATGATGATGATCTGCGTCGGGGAAAGCCCACAAATCACCGGATTTTCGGTGAGGCCATGGCCGTCCTGGCCGGGGACGCCCTCCAGTCCCTGGCGTTTGAGGTGCTGAGCCACTCATGTGCCGAATATTCACCCTCTCAGGTGCGCGAGATGACGGTGAGTCTCGCGCGGGCCTGTGGTGGCCGCGGCATGGTAGGCGGTCAGGTCCGGGATATTGAGGCCAACTCCGAGGACATAGAGAGCCTGTCCAGGCTTCACGCGATGAAGACCGGTGCACTCTTCCGCGCATCGCTTGACCTCGGCGGTACGGCCGGCGGAGCGACTCTCAAGCAGAGGGATTTGCTGCGCCGATACGCAGATGCATTTGGTCTGGCCTTTCAAATCACCGATGACATTCTCGATGTGATCGGCGACCCGGACAAGACGGGTCGTTATGCAGGGTCTGACGAGGAAGAGGATCGGTGCACTTATCCCGCTTTCGTAGGGGTGCAGAAATCGCGGGAACTGGCGGGAGAAGCTGCCCGCGACGGCATGCGGGCTCTCTGTGAGCTCAAAGAGGAGACGCGTGATCTGCAGGAGATACTCAATTTCGTGCTCGAGCGCGAGGGGTGAGTTCTTAACTTTTCAGGTGATCAGGAACGCCGGTGTGACTGGACAGGAACGTTTTGCTCTGGTAATATAATCGACGAATCGTGTAGTAGAAGATGTGAATCACTTTGCATGGCACCGATCGTGATTTTGCTCTCGCCTCTGAGCAGGGGGCAGTATCCTAGTCGGTGTCGCACTGTCTTAAAGCGGGCCTAAAAACCCGCTCAGGGCACATCGATGAAGCCTGTGGTGCTTGCTGCTGACGCCCAGTCAGGGGCGGGTGCTGGGGGAAAGTGGAGTGGGGTGCCCCGCAATGGCATGCGGTCAGTATCCCTACTCTGTGTGGAGGCCCAACTTCG
>PWGR01000036.1 GCA_003554565.1 Clostridia bacterium | reverse complement strand
GGAGCGCGGCGAGCTGTGGATGGCCCTGGCCGGTCCGGCCTTCAGCCTGCTTTTCGGCGGGATACTCCTGTTTCTTTTGCGTCCCGCAGTCGCGGTCCTATCTGCTGATGTGCGGCTGGTCGTATACTACCTCGGGTTCATGAATGTCTTTCTGGCGTTTTTCAACCTGCTGCCCGCCTTTCCCTCGGACGGGGGAAGGGTGCTGCGGTCGCTGATTGCCCGCCGCACCACCTACCTGCAGGCGACGAGGATTGCGACCAGCGTCGGAAAGATCTTCGCCTTCAGCTTCGCCATCTTCGGGCTTTTGAGCGGCCAGCTGTTTCTCATACTCATAGCCTTTTTCATCTACATTGGGGCCTCGCAGGAGTACCAATTCAATGTGGTGCGGGATGCTTTCTCTGAATTTCAGGTTTCCGACCTCATGACCCCGGAGGTCTCCACTGTGCACCGGGACATGACGGTGGGAGAGCTGCTGGATCGCATGTTCGAGGAGCGGCACTCGGGATACCCGGTGGTGGACGATGAGGGGGGCCTGGTGGGCTGTGTCACCATGTACGACGTGAAGGCGCTGCCGGAGGCCGCTTCCCGGGCCAGCCCGGTGCACGAGATCATGACTGCCGATGTGATCACGGTGAGGCCGGATGATGAGCTGTTCTCCGCCTTCAAGAAGCTGTCGGAGGCCGATATCGGCCGCCTCATGGTGGTAAAAAACGGGGATCCTGACCCGTTCGGATATCATGAAAGCCTACCGTCTCCGTGCCCTGCAGGAGGAAAGGTCCCGCGTGGATATGTAGACAGGTGATCGCCCGGCGGCAGCTTTTCCCCGCAGAAGTGGTGCCCGGCGGGAGGTGCTTGCTGCCGGGCCTGAAGGCTCCGCCCCCGCGGGAAGCCGGGATGACAGCGAGGGAGGTGGATTGATGAGCGGCGTGCGAGAGGATTTTGCGGCTTCCGGGCTTGACATACCCACCGCCCGCCCCCTGATCATGGGACGCAGGGGCGTGGTCGCGGCAGGGCATCACCTGGCCACCGCTGCGGGCCTGGATCTGCTGCAATCCGGTGGCAACGCCGTGGACGCGGGAGTGGCGGCAGGCATAGCCCTGAACGTACTCCTGTTCGACCGCACCAGCTTCGGTGGGGTGGCGCCGATAATTCTGTATCACGCTCCCACCCGGGAGCTGGTCACTATAGACGGGCTGGGTGTGTGGCCCGAGCGGACCACCATCGAGGAGCTGGATCAGGACGGAAGACCTGACGGCATCCTGCGGACCGTGACCCCGGGCGCCCCGGACAGCTGGTTTTCTGCCCTCGGGCGGTACGGGACCGCGACGCTGGCTCAGGTGCTGGCCCCCGCGCATCGTCTGGCGGCAGAGGGGGCACCGGTGTCGAGGGGGGTGGCCGCGAACCTCCGGCGACGCGAGAGTGAGTTGGACTCCCTGGATGCGGAGGCCCGGCGCACGTTCTTCCCCCGGGGACGGGCACCTCGCGTGGGAGAGATTATCGTTCAGAGTGATCTCGCCGCCACATTCGAGGACCTCATGCGGGTCGAGGCGGAAGCGAGGCTAGAAGGTAAAGACCGGACGGCTGCAATCCGTTGTGCGCGGGATCATTTTTACACCGGATCGATAGCAGAGAAAATCGCCGATTTTTATGCGGCAAATGGGGGCTGGCTGCGGTACGGAGACCTGCAGAATCACCGGGCTGCCGTCGAGTCCCCGCTGCACACATCGTACCGGGGCTACGATGTGTATACCTGCGGGTTCTGGTGCCAGGGGCCGGTACTGCTGCAGGCACTGAACATACTTGAAAGCTTCGATCTGAATGCACACGAGCCGGGCTCGGCCAGTTACCTTCACCTGCTCATAGAGGCGATGGACCTGGTATTTGCCGACCGCGAGAACTTCTACGCCGACCCCCGGGTGGAGGAAGTGCCGGTTCAGGGACTGCTTTCGGCGGGATACGCCCGCCGGCGCGCTGCGCTGGTCGAGGCGGATCGGGCGCACGGGCATATGCCCGACCCGGGTAATCCCTACCGGTTCCAGCCCGGCGCCGGCGACCGCGAGGTGCGCCCCCTGGACGTGACGCGGTATATTGACCCGGGCGCGGACAACAGAAGTGACACCAGCTATGTCGCTGCGGCAGATGCGGACGGCAGCATTTTCTCCGCCACACCCAGCGACCCGGTGTTCTGGACGCCGATGGTTCCGGGACTCGGCTTTTCCTGTTCCGGACGGGGAATCCAGTCACGCACGGAACCGGGTCACCCTGCCCGCATTGCTCCCGGGCGCAGGCCCCGGCTGACTCCCAACCCGGCCCTGGTGTTTGTGCGGGGGCAGCCGCTCCTCGGGTTTGGCTGTCCCGGCGGGGACGCGCAGACCCAGGGAATGCTGCAGGTGCTTCTGTCCATGATTCACTTCGGTACGAATCCCCAGGAGGCCATCGAGGCTCCCCGGGTCACCTCCTGGAATTTCCCCAACTCCTTTGCCCCGCACACCTATCATCCGGGGCGTGTGGATGCGGAGGAAGGAATCTCTGCGGGGGTACGCGAGTCACTGGCCAGCATGGGTCACGATGTGCACGAGGTGGGGCAGTGGGCTCCTTCCTCCTCCAGCGTCCATGTGGCCCTCTGTAATCCGCGGGACGGGACACTGCTGGCCGGGGCAGATCCGCGGACAGAGGGAGCGGCCGCCGGCCGGTGATGCGGGCCGTCGGAGTCGGGTCGCTCAGAGAAGCATTGCGGGGCCGCAGCTCACCCAGGCGGCGGGGATTGACCCCGGCCCGGTGCCGGCGATATCTGCAGCGCAGGTTGCAATCGCCGCGGTAACCTGTGACCCGGGGGATACATCGGGTGAGGCAACTGCCCGGCCGAGAAGCCAGATGGCTCCGATCATGATGGTCAGGATGATGACGGCAGCAATAATGTTCTGTCGCACGATGACACCTCCTTTCTGCTCGGGTCTCAGACGATATGCGGGCCTGAGTATGGCCAGTATCAGATGATGTGCGGGGACGCCCCTGTGCTGTCCGGCTGTATCTTTTTGCTGCTGCTGGATGCGGGCGGGTGGACACAGGCGGCGGAGCATCCCCCTGAATCCGGGTTCCCCCGGGGTGGGGCCGTCCCGGGCTGAATCACGAGCGAGAAAGCGCGAATTCTGAACTGGCCTTATATTATGCTGTATTCATCATTATATGGGGACAACTTCCTAAAATGACACAATAAGTTGCAGTACAGCAGTTTCAGACTCATACACTTCATGGGGCCTGCAGCTATCTGCAGGGAAGCGCCGCATCTTCTGAGACTCCACCCGCACTCCCCGGAGACATATCAACCGGGTGGGCGAATGGGGCACATGATAGCTGGCTTTCCGGTCTGTGCGCCCGGGGTGATTGAACCGTGGGCCGTCCCACCGGAGGGAGGCCGCAGCGATGCCGCCTACGCCCGGCGACGGCGTCTGCCGGCGGTCTGCAGGTGAGGTGGCTGCCCCTCTAGGGGCACCGGGCCGCGGCAATATCCTCTGTAACTGCGAGAAAGCGATCTATCTCCGCGGCGGTGTTGTAGTGCGCGGCGGAGACCCGCACCACCCCCTCGCTCTCAATGCCCAGGGCGCGGAACTGCCGTGTGGACATCACCGACACCCGCCCCTGCACGACTATGCCTTCTTCCCGGTACATGCGCGCGGCTTCGGTGGGGTTCAAGCCCTCGATGTTGAACGGTACGACGCAGGTGCGGCGATCGAGGGACCCGTCGGCTGCGTAGACTGTGACTCCTTTGAGGCGGCGCAGGCCGGCCCGCCCGCCCGGGCCTTCAACCAGGCGCTGCAGAAGGGCTTTTTCGTGCTGTTCAATGGC
>PWGR01000018.1 GCA_003554565.1 Clostridia bacterium | reverse complement strand
CCGCATCCAGCAGAGGGGTGGGGTTGTGGAGGTAGAGTGCAACCTGTGTCAGAAGACGTGCCCCCTGAACGAGGCCGAATAAAGGGGGCCATCCGGGCGGATCACGGTCGCGCGATGTTACGTTAACATTGAGGATGCATGTCAGGATCCCCGGGATCTACTTGCACAGCTCTGCCGCAACGGGAGAATCTGGCGACATGTCATCGCGCATATTGCCGAAACCTTGCTGATCAGCTCAGTCTTACCGACATTCTCGCTGTGAACCCTCAACGCCTCGTCTCGTACTGACAACAACCTCTCCTTCCCGCAGCTGGCGTATTCCCCGCGCCCCTGTACATACATATCATCACCGACTGCATCTACTCCCACCACAACCGGAAACTCCCGAGCAATCATCATCCGGGCCCTTGACAGAAAATGGGGAGGGGAGGGGAGGGCCGGACGGCCCACCCCGCACCGCTTACAGAATCGCTGACCTTAACTTGTCCAGATTGATATTCCCGCCGCTCAAAACGGCCGCCACCCGCTTGCCCTGCAGCTCATCCGACAGCTCCTCTGTCGCCGCAAAGGCCGCAGCTCCGGCCTCCTCTGTCACCACGTGAGCCATCTCCATCAACGTGCCCATGGCGCAGTGCATCTGATCATCGGACACCAGAACGAAGTCGTCCAGGAGCTCGCGCAGCATCTTTACTGGAAGCTGGAAGGCGACGCGCGTCGCCAGGCCCTCCGCCGCCGTGTCAATTGCGGACAGCTGGTGCAGTTGGCCATCCCGCCAGGAACGATACACGGCGTCAGCGCCCTCGGCCTGCACGCCAACAAGCCGCAGATCGGGGTTTATGGTCTTGGCCACCAGCCCGGCCCCGGTGGCACAGGTGCCGCTGCCTATGGGTGTGATAAGCACATCCAGATCAGGAACGTCCTCCATGATCTCCAGTCCCAGGGTTCCCACCCCGGCGATGAGCAGCGGCTCGTTTCCGGTGTGAACGTAGTAGAATCCCTCGGATTGGGCCCGGTCTTCCGCCATCTCGCGCGCCTCGTCGTAGTCGCGGCCGCGCGCCTCCACCTCGGCACTGAGACCCTCGATCGCCTTGATTTTGATGGGGTCGGTATTTTCCGGCACATGCACCACCACCCGTACGCCAAACGTTCGGCCAGCATAGGCGATGGACTGCCCGTGGTTGCCGCTGGAGGCGGTGATCACGCCCTCCTCATGAATCTGGTCGCGGACAACTGACATGAGATTGATCCCTCCCCGGACCTTGAATGCCCCGGTGGGCTGAAGGTTCTCGCACTTGAGATGCATGGAGAAGCCCATCATCTGATCCAGCAGGGGGGATCGGAAGATCGGGGTCCGGCTGAGGTGGGGGGCTATGCGGCGCCTCGCCAATAGCACATCCCGGAAGGTGGGCGGCGCAATCTCCCCTCGTTTACAATTCATAATGGCTTCACTCCCTCAAGATATCTGTCTGTTTTCGTTTCGCTTACCGGGAGGCCGACGGCTCAGAAGATACCGTCTCCTCGATAGTCAGGTCGCGTCGCTTCAGCTCCTTCACCAGAACTTCATATCGCTCATCCGCAAACACTATCTCCGGCGGGAGCACGCCGCATTCTGTGATTTCACCCCGCAGAAGCATGCGCACGGCGGCTGTGACGGGAAAACCGGTCGTCCGCGCCATCGAGGTCATCGCTGCCCTCTCATCGTACACATCAAGCAGTTCGAACGAGTAAGTCATGGGCTCTCCATCCCGCACGCCAGAAACCTCCACGCGCAGCACTGAGACATCCCGCGGGTCATCGGACTGAATCCTCGGCCGCAGTACTTCATCCAGCACCCTGCGCGGCACCACCTCGACACCATCCACCCGTATGGGATCAGTTTCGAACAGTCCGCAATCGATCAGCGTCCCCAGCTTCGCGGCGTGACCCGGGTACCGCACGGTCTTCTCGGCCATGTACTGTACACCGGAGCAGTCCAGTGTGAAAGGCAGGGTGCCCAACCCGTCGGTCACAAAACACTCACACTCCCCCACCGGCTCGTCAAAGGTCAGGATCTCGTGATCGGTGAGTGCATCAACTTTTACTTTCTCTCCGTCCCGCACCACGATAGCCGGGCGTATGTACTGATTGAAAGTGCTCTCCATGGAGTAGACGACTTCATAATCCAGCGGCGGACCCGGATGCAGGGGCAGCCCCCCGACCCTGGCCACTGCCGTTTGGACCTGGTCCAGACGCTGAAAGCCGACCCCTACCAGGACGTTGGTAAGGCCGGGAGCGAAACCAAACCCCGGAATTATGGCCGCGCCCGCTTCTGTGGCCTCAGCATCCATGGCCAGTTTCGCTTCTGGCTTTGACCCGACCAGATCCACCACATGGGTTCCTGCTGCTATGCCGGCGCGCAGCGCTATCGGACTGAACTCATGCGCCAGAGCGCTCACCGCCACATCGATATTTGCCTCACGCATGCGGGTCACGAGCAGTTCCTCATCCCGCATGTCGTGAACCATCACCTCCAGCTTGCCGGTTTCATCCTCGTTTGCACAGGCATCGAGCCTGTCCCGGTCAATGTCAAACATTAGCACCGAGGAAACCTCATCGCTTTCCGCCAGGTCGAAGGCGATAACTGAGCCCATCATACCCGCACCCAGCACCAGAACTTGCAAAATCATTCCCCCTTATCCATCGCAATGTCATGTGCATACCTGTCCAGAGGCTTCGCCCCCGGGGGCAGCAGTCCCTGCCGGAAATCGGGACCGCAACCCCTGGCAGGAATCTGATCTTCTGTGCTTAATGGGACGAGTAGACTTCCGGCGGCGGGTGAGCGCAGGATCCATCGAGTCAGCTACCGTACACCCGGGCGCCTTCCGGGAAGGGGACGTGCAATGCTGGACATAAAGATATCCGGTGGGACGGTAATCGACGGCACCGGGGCACCGGGCTTTGCAGCCGACATCGGAATCCTGGGCGAGCATATTGCCGCCGTGGGCGATTCGCTGCCTTCTGCGGCCCGAACCCTGGATGCAAGCGGCAAGGTGGTCTGCCCCGGCTTTGTGGACACACACAGCCATTCAGATCTAAAAATCCTCGGCGGATCACTGAGCGCCAAGATACGCCAGGGCATTACCACGGAACTGCTGGGCCAGGACGGGTTGGGGGTGGCACCCGCTCCCCCGGCCATCCGGGAAGACCTGGCACAGCTGACCGCTGGACTCCTCGGCCCGCACCCCGCAGACGGGTGGAACTGGTCCACTTTCGGGGAATACCTCACTGCTTTGGACCTGGCGAAGCTGCCCAGCAATGCCGCAGTGCTGGTGTCACACGGCCCGGTGCGTCTGTGCACAGTCGGCAGTGAGGATCGTCCCCCGGAGCCAGAAGAGCTGGCCAGGATGCAGGAGCTGGTGGCGCTTGCCATGGAAAGTGGTGCCAGAGGCTTTTCCACCGGACTGATCTACCCGCCGGCCAGCTATGCCCAAAAAGACGAGCTGATCGCTCTCAACCGGCCGGTTGCCGCGCAAGACGGCGTCTGCGTCGTCCACCTGCGGGACGAGGGGCACTACCTTCTCGAGGCGCTGGAGGAGATGATAGACGTGGCCGCTGAGACCGGGGTGCGGCTGCACATATCCCACCTGCAGGCATACGGCCGCGTGAACTGGTCGCTTTTGCCCGCGGCGCTGCAGAGGATAGATGCAGCAAGACGGGACGGAATCGAAATCACCTGCGATCGATATCCCTATACTGCCGGGAGCACGGTGCTCAGCGCTGTGCTTCCCGGCTGGGTGCTCGACGGCGGTCCGGGCGCCTGCCTGGGGCGGCTGCGGGATCCCGGAGCACGCTCCGAGATTCACGCGGCCTTCCAGGAGGGACTGGATGTCTGGCACAACCGGGCTATCTCAGTCGGGTGGCAAAACATCGTGGTGGCGTGGACCGCGGGTGAGGACAACCGCGACCTGCAGGGCCAATCAATCGAGGAAATAGCTGACTCCCGCGGGGTGGACCCCGTCGATGCGGTGTGCGACCTCCTGGTGGAGGAAGATCTGCAGGTCAGCATGATCAGTCACTACGGGAGTGAAGAGAACCTGGAAAGCATCCTGAAGCATCCAGCGTGTGCTGTTGCCACCGACGGGATTTACGGCGGGAAACCCCATCCCAGGCTCTGGGGCACCTACCCCCGCGTGCTCGGAAAATATGTCAGGGAGAGAGGCGTCCTTTCTATGCCGGAGGCCGTGCACAAAGCCACCCTCCTGCCCTGCCGCATTATGGGCATCCCCGACCGGGGAACCGTCGCGGAGGGCCGAAAAGCAGACCTGGTGGTGTTCGATCCGGAATCGGTGCGGGACAGGGCCACATATGAAAAACCCGAACGTTCGCCCGCGGGCCTGAAAGCAGTGATGGTCAACGGACGGTTCGCGTGGGGCGCCCGGGATCACGAACTCCCCGTCACCCGGGAGGCCGGGGTGGTGCTGCGCGGTTAGGGGCGGCCGGAGAGAGCGCCCGTCAATGCGGAGAGGAGAGATTTGATGCAGCAGAGCATCATGTTTGCAGATGCAGTGTTGGTTGACGGAACGGGAGGGCCCCGCCGCCCGGCAGATGTGCTCGTGGCAGGCGGCAGGATCCTGGAAGTGGGGCGGGATCTGCACAACAACGCGGACGTCACGGTGAATGCCGACGGGCGGGTCCTCTGCCCCGGTTTCATAGACATGCATTCACATGCCGACTTCACGCTGGGCGAAAACCACGGCGCTTTTAACCTGGCAGCACAGGGAATCACTCTCGTTCTCGGCGGAAACTGCGGCTCCTCTACCGCACCGGCACGCGGCGACATGGCGGATCCCGACCGCCTGCCCGGGCGAACCCCCTGGGCCGGTCCCATGGACGAATGGTTCGCCCACCTGCAGGAGCGGGGAACAGGCATCAACGTGGCCATGCTGGCCGGACACGGAACAGTGCGGGGCGGGGTCATGGGAATGGACGCCACCCGGCCCGCTGACAGTGCGGAGATACAGGCCATGCGAAAGATGATGACAGAATGTCTCCGGGCCGGCGCCTACGGTATTTCTACCGGTCGTGATTATGTACCGGGCTGCTACGCGGAAGCAGAGGAAATTGCCGCCGCTGCACGTGACCTCACTTGCCGAGAGGGTGTTTTCTACGCCTCGCACCTGAAGGATGAGGCCTGGGGGCTGCTGCCGTCAGTGCGTGAGGCCCTGGACATCGGTGCAGAACTCGAGGTGCCGGTGCAGCTTTCTCACCACAAGGCCATGATCCCGGACAACTGGGGTACTGTGACGCATAGCCTGGCCCTGGTGGACGAGCGCGTCGCCTCCGGGGAAGATGTGCGTCTTGACGTGTATCCATACACTTTCGCGGCGGCCAAGGATCTATTCTCTCTCTTTCCGCCCTGGTTCACCAGCGATGGCCGAAAAGAGACTGTGCGGCGCATGCGCGAGCGGGAGGACTTTGACAGACTGCGCCGCGACCTGCGCCACGGTTATCCCGGCTGGCACAGCGAGATTGCCGCCTTTCGCTGGGGATACACGGTGTTGAAAAGCCGCAGGCGACCGGATTGGCAGGGTCATACCATAGGCGATCTGGCCGGGGCAGCGGGCGAGGATCCGACAGAAATTCTCCGGGACCTGGCCATCTCCGACGGGGGCGACACCGTCTGCGCATTCACTATGTGTAAAAAGGATGTGCGCACCATAATGCGGCATCCCAGGGCGAGCATCTGCACCGATGCCCCCGCGATTGATGACCCGTCGACTTCGTCTCATCCAATTCACCCGCGCGCCTACGGCGCCTATCCCCGCCTCCTCGGTCGTTATGTGCGGGATGAGGGGGTTCTGGAGCTGGAAGAGGCCGTATACAAGTGCACCGGACTGCCGGCCAGCTGGCTCAGTCTTACCGACCGGGGGATCATACGGGAGGACGCAATCGCTGATATCGTACTGTTCGACCCGGACCGGGTTGCCGACCGCGCCTCGCTGGATGATCCCAGCGCCTCTCCGTGCGGTATCGACTGGGTCCTTGTAAATGGCTCTCCGGTCATACGCGAGGGCGAACCGACGGGTTCAAGGCCGGGAGATGTGGTGCGAAGGATCGGTTAGACGCACAGCCGACACTGGGGCATCTTCCCTCCGGTACTAAATAAGACAGACACCGGCTCACCGCACGAGCGCAGGATTTTTGACTGCCCGGGCAAAGGAATTTCCACGAGTTTTGTGGTGGGACAAATATTCCGCTTCGATCTTCAGGGGAGGTGCAGCGATGCTGCTCTCTCCTGCCCCTCCCCCGTTATTGTCATCAACCGTCGGGCTCGTCGCTGATCTTGGGGATTATGCGGAGCCCGGCGTAGACTGCCCGGACCTCGCCAGTCGGGCCGGGGATGAAACGGATCATCGATTCCTGGCCTCGGCTCATGATCGCGGCCGTGTCGGGACCGCTGGGCCGCAGGTGGGATTTTTCGCCTTCAATCTCGGCGTACATTTCTCCATCCTCCGGGTAGATGTACAGTCTGGCTCCCTCGCCTGAGCGATAAGTGCCCACAAAACGGCTCAGCTCTTTTTCGCCTGCATCGTACTCCGGCTCCTCACTTCGCTTCTCATCGATGGGAAGCCCCAGCAGCAGGTTCACTGCAGCGAGCCATATCTTGCTGACGGGCACTCCCTGCAGGTTGCACAGCACGCTGACAGTCAGTCCTTTTTCCGGCACATAACCGAAATGGGAAGATATGCCCTTGAGGCTTCCCCCGTGTTCGACCAGGGTGACCCCCGAGTAGTCCGGACGGATCATCAGCCCGTACCCGTAAGACTGCATTCGACCGGCCGGGAAATATGCCGTGGCCATGCGGGTCAGAGAATCCGCGCCAATAATGCGCCGGCCGTTCGCCTCGCCTCCGCGGAGGTAAAACTGGCCGCACCGGACGAGATCGAGGGCAGTGGAGCGCAGAAAACCGGCCCCCACCATCGCCGGCGCATCCTGCCATCTGGGTGAAAGATACAGGTCCCCCCCGGAATCCTTGGCGTACAGCTGGGTAGCCTCATCACAGCTCTGGACGCACTCCAGATCAAAGGTACTGTCGTGCATGCCCAGCGGGCCGAGAATTCGCTCCTGCACGTACTCCTCAAATGAACACTGGTTGGCTCGCTGTACGATGGTCCCAAGTAGCGAGTAGGCATCATTGGAGTAGCTGAACTGCTCGCCGGGGCGTCCCAGGGGGCTTTCCCCCACCTCCGCAAGGTACTGAAGGAGCCCCTCGTAGTCGTCGATGGGATCGCGGTCCACCCACTCCTCCCACCTCCCTGCCTCGCGCAGCTGCTCCACCATCGGGTCTCCCTCCATGCTGCGCACCATACAGTAACGCAGTGCCCCGGTCGGCGGAAGACCGGAGGTGTGGGTGAGGAAATGATGAATGCTCATTGCCCGGTCCCATTCATCACCGGAGAAGGTGAATTCGGGCAGGTGCTTGATCACCGTATCAGCAGCCGTGATCGCCCCGTCCGTCTCGGAGAGCATGATGGCCAGAGCAGCGAACGACTTGGTGATCGAGGCCACACCGTACACCGTCTCGGGTGACGCCGGCAGCCCGCGTTCGCGGTCCCTGTAGCCAAACCCCTCCGCGTAAAGCACGTCCGAGGCATCCGCCACCGCGACAGACACCCCGGGGGCGTCGTGTTCCTCCATCGTCTCCCAGACAAACTCGGCAAACTCTGATCGGGCCTCCCATTTCTCACAGGTCAAATCAGTATTCTCCTCTCTGATCGATGCCCGGCGGCCGATGGTTCACCCACCGGACAATACAGGAATGAACTCCACGCAATCGCCGTCCCGCAGCGTAACCTCTGTCCCTGCGCGCCGCCCGTTGATCATAATTGCCGACACCTCTGCGGTGGGGACTCCTGAGATTCGCATCAGATCCCCGGCGTCGACACCTGCGGACAGATTGACTTTTCGGGAATCATCCTCATCCAGGTACCAGACGAGGTGTCCGTAAACCCGCAGTTGGACCCGGATATCTTCCCCGTCACCTGCCATGATCAGCCACCCGCAGCCGAAATTGCCCGCTCCAGCAGTTCCAGGCCCTCGTCGATGTGATCGGCCCCGGCAATCAGGGGCGGTGTGATCCTCAGTACGTTGTTGTACAGGCCCCCGCGCCCGATCAACAGGCCCTGCTGGCGCGTCTTTTCGAAGATCCGGTCCACACAATCGCTATCTGGTGCACCATCTTCGTCCACGACCTCTACCCCCTGCATCAAACCCATGCCGCGCACATCGCCCACTGCGCGGTACTTCTCTTTCAGCTGCTCCAGGCCGTCCCGGAGCCGATCCCCCATCTTTCGCGCATTGTGCAGCAGGTTTTGTTCCTCGATATGCTCGATAGTGGCAAGGGAAGCAGCGCTGCTCACGGGGTTGCCGCCGAATGTGGAGATGGTCTTACCCTGCCAGGATTCCGCCACCTCATCGGTGGCCAGGGTCGCCCCGATCGGCGCACCGTTGGCCATGCCCTTGGCGCAGGTAATCAGGTCCGGTTCGACTCCCCAGTGCTCTATTCCGAACCACCTGTCGCCGGTTCTGGCAAACCCTGTCTGCACCTCGTCGGCGATAAATAGTCCACCGTACTCGCGGATGATGCGCTCCACTTCCTGGAAATATTCCGGCGGCGGGGTTATGAATCCACCCACCCCGAGTATGGGCTCGGCTATGAAGGCGGCAATTGCCCCGGATGTGGTGGTCTGAATGAGCTCTTCCACGTCACGCGCGCATTCCAGATCACAGCCGGGGTAGCTGCGCCCGAAGGCACAGCGGTAACAGTATGGGCTGTGGGCGTGCTTGATGCCGGCTATGTGTGTACCGCCGACACGCCAGGCATTCTGTGCGGTGACGGACATGGCCAGCATGGAGCGGCCGCTGTAGCAGTGCCGCAGCGCGACAATCTCCTGCCTGCCTGTGTGCATCTGAGCAGACAGAACCGCTGTCTCATTGGCCTCGGTCCCGCTGTTGGTGAAGAAGCTGCGGCGCACGCGACCCGGCGCCAGGCCCGCCAGTTTCTCCGCCAGCTTCACCTGGGGTCCGGTGACGTAGAGGGTGGAAGTGTGCCCGAGGGTCCGGATCTGATCACACATCCTGCTTGCCACCTCCGGGTTGCCATGCCCCACGTTCACGGTCAGGATTCCGGCAAAAAAGTCCAGATAGGGCTGTTGAGCCTCATCATACAGGTACATCCCCTCGCCCCGCACCAGGGTCAGGGGCTCCTCGTAGTAGGTGCTGACCGCCGGGTACAGGTAGCTCCGCTGGCCCTGCACCCAATCTCTCGGTTCTTTCATGACTGTACACTCCTCTCCCTCAGGGCGGACAGAGTGGCCAAGTCGAGGCCGATGCCCGCACAGATTTCCTCCGTCGGTATTCCCTCTTCCGACCATCCCCGCACCTCGTAGTACTCGGCCAGCATCTTGCCCAGATGCGGCAGTACACCGCGTGCACCACCGGACGGACGGGGATGAGTTAGCAGGCGGGGTGGAAGTGTGTCATCCGCCCGGCTGACTCCGAGGGCCACATTGACCAGGCGTTTGAGGTTAAAGGTGCGCGCGCCGGCCGCCATCAGCTCGCGGCCGTCCAACGAGGTACCGCACGCGGCATTCAGCCACTCGGCCACACTCTTCGGCCCAACTCCCCCGCGCAGTAAGAACTTGCACAGGCCAAGCGAGTTGAGTACAGAGAGGTAATTCTGCATGGCAGCGGTGAGTTCCGCCTTCCCCTCCGTACCGGCGGGGGCCCAATGCTCGCTCATTCCCATCCTCTCCCCCCAGAAAGACCCGCCCTCCACGAAGTAGGTCAGGCCCTCCAGGTGGCACCCTCCACGGTTGGCCGTGGCGTAGTTCACCGCCATGCTGGTGAAGGCACGGGGGTCGTGGTAGGCCACATCCAGGCCCTTGACGTCCACGACGTACTCGCGCGCCAGGGGGCCCAGCTGTTCAGCGGCTGCCCGCGTACCCCGCGATAGCAGCTCCCCCAGTCCCCTGCGGTGTGCGATGTCACTCAACAGTGAGATCAGGGCATCGCCGTCACCCCAGCGAATATCTTCCTCTATCAGGTCCTTTTCGGAGCACTCCATGGCGAACGCAATTGCCGAACCGGCGGAAATGGTGTCCAGCCCGAGGCGGTTGGCCAGGTCGGTGGCCTGCACCAGGATCTGAGGATCATCATTGCAGATCATCGATCCAAATGCCGCACAGGTCTCATACTCGGGACCGTGTGAAACCGTGCCGGCAAATTCGCCGGAAGGCACCTCCATGTCCTTTCCGCAGCGGATCGGACAGCCGAAGCAGGCATAGTGACCGGCCAGCATGGACCGCGCCATGTACTGTCCGCTGGTGCGCCTCGCCCCCTCTTTCCAGCTCCCCTCTCTCCAGTTTTCAATCGGCAGATCCCCGCTGTGTTCGACCGTCTGAACCCCACCGGCGGTACCGAAATCGCGCAGCAGTTCAGTTCGCTCCTGCAGCTCGGACATAAGGCCCCTGGTGACGCGCCTCAACCCGTCCGGGTCTTTTACTTCCGGCCGCCTGTCGCCTCTGACTACGATAGCCTTGAGCTGCTTGGCGCCCATGACCGCACCCATGCCGGTTCGACCGGCAGCCCGCGCATGATTGCCGCCCACAATCACCGATGCAAAGGGTACGCGGTTTTCTCCGGCCGGGCCGATCGCCGCCACTTCTGCCTCGTCCCCGCAGCGTGATTGCAGGCGCCCGGCCGTCTCAAATGTATCCGCACCCCAAAGATCACCTGCGGGGTGGATCTGCGCCCCATCGGGGGTGATCTCCAGATAGGTGGGTTCGGAGGCCACCCCGCGCACAATCACCCCCGAATACCCGGTGCCTTTCAGCGCCCGCCCCCAGTGCCCACCAAAAGTCGACTCGCTGTAAAGGCCGGTCTGCGGGGACCTGGCCACCGCCGAGACCTTGCAGGCAGTCGGAACCGGGGTAGCGGTGAGCAGTCCAGCAAAAAGCATCAGCGGGTTTTCGCCGCCGAGCGGATCCACATCCGGAGCTCCCTCTCCCGCAATGAGAGCAAAGGCCAGGCCGCTTGCACCGAAAAAACGCTTAACGTACTCAGGAGGTACCCATCGTTCCCTGACCCTCCCGTCACTCAGGTCAATTTCTGCCAGCTTGTACTCCATCGTTATCCGTCCTCCCGTCTCTGCGCATCACAAGGAATGGCAGCCAGAAAAAGCCGTCTATATGCCATCTTCTTCGCTCTCTGGACGTCTCCTGCCAGACGCGTCGCCGCCTGCGCCGGGCGAGGTCCACGTAATCCGGGCCTCAAATCCTTCCCTCACGCTCATGTTCTCATGCATGCATGCATGCATGTACGAACGCTCATGTGCGATAGTGATTGCTCACGCGCCCGGGAGGAGAAGGATGAAACCCGGGGAGGATTGGGCCCGGTATATCCGTGCGATGGATAGACCCGGAGGGAACGACACACCTATCTCGAATACTGAAAGGCACAGCTAACAGGAACCAGGAGGCGATATACGCAATGGACTCGAAAATTTTCCTGCTGAACGGAAGCGCCAATGAGCGGGGCAATACCTACGACATGCTGCAGACTCTGCAGTCAAATCTGCCGGGACAGGCGACCGCGGAGATCGTGCATGTGGCTTCTCTTCTGGAAGACGTCGACCCACCATACTGCGCTCACTGCTCTGACCCCTGCGCGGGGGACTGCTACCGCGGCACCGAACTTGAGGATGTCTACGCCGAGATGCGGCGGGCCGATGCCATAGTGGCCGGTTCCCCGGTCTATTTCGGGACGGTGAGCACGCAGCTCAAGGGTTTTTGGGACAAGACCCGCCGACTCCGCAGCGAGTCGGGGCTGCTGTACACCGTCGGGGCAGCGCTGTCCGTCGGAGGTGGGCGCTTCGGCGGCCAGGAGACAGTGCTGAGCGCAGTACATGACATGATGCTCATACATGGAATGATAATCGTCGGCGACTCCAGCCCAGATGGAATCGGTCACCAGGGAAGCTGCGCCGCCAGGCCCGCCTCAGGCGACGCATCGGCGGCGCAAAGTCTGGCCCGCCTGGCAGAAGGAGTTGCCGACGTGGCCGAAGCCTCATCTTCCCTGCGCAGAAAATGCCGGAAAAATTGCTGAAGCCGGCGCGGCGGAGGGGCAGCACTCTACTCTGTTGCGCCTGTCCCTCCACCCCTACTCACCGGCGCATTATCACGAAAAAGCCCAGCCACAGCAAGATCAGCTGCAGCAGCCGCTCAAATGGATCATCTGGCACGACGAGCAGACGTCTTCTCCGGGACATCTTCTGACACCTCCATCACATTGAGTCTCCTCCATATTCTATGTAAACTCCGTATCAGGGGTGCGGGCAGCGCCCGGTGATGATGGTGCGCTGCCGCGAAAAACCGTGTAGACTGATATGGGAAATTGGAAGAATTGCGAGCCGCACCGGTGCGGGAGGCCAGAAATCGGATGAAAGCCGAGCAACGCAGAAACCTGGTGATTGCAGCTGTCACACTCCTTACCGCCTACCTGATAACCCGGGTCCCCCTTCCCCTCGACCTCGCCGAGGAAGGGGTGACCATGATGGCCATCACCGTGGTCGGCGCAGTCTTTTGGATTACCGAATGCATTCCCATCTCCATGACCGCACTGCTGATCATTCTCCTGCAGGCAGTCTTCGGGATACAGCACATCTCGGACGGTCTCCGTCACATCGCCACCCCGGTCAACAGCATCATTTTCGCCGGGTTCATCATGGCGACGGCGCTTTCGAAGTACAAGCTGGACAGACGGATAGGCCTGCAGATAGTCGCAGCCATGGGCGAGCAGACGGACCGCCTCCTCCTCGGAATAATGGCCGGTACGGCTTTTCTGTCCATGTGGATATCCAACTCGGCGGCAACGGTCATTATGCTGCCGATCGCCATCGGGATAATGAACATGGGTGACGTACCCGCGAGAAACTCCAACCTCAGGCGCGCCATGACCATCGGCATCGCCTGTGCGGCCAACATAGGCGGGATGGGCACGCCGGCGGGAACCCCCGCATCCTCTATCACCATCGCATTCATATCCGACATGATCGGTACGGAAGTCCGGTTCATGGACTGGATGATCCGGGCTCTGCCCGCGGTTGTCATAATCATCCCCATCGCCTGGAAAATACTCCTGCACCTTTACCCGGCGGAGGTAGATGTTATCCGCGGAGGGGGCGCGGCAGTACGCAGGGAGCTGCAGCGGCTGGGAACAATGACTAAAGAGCAGAAACACGTCCTCCTGCTGTTCTGCGTCGCGGTGCTTCTGTGGATAGGCGACTCGCTGCTGCCGCTGATGCCCGGCTGGCTGTACATAGCCTCGGTCCTGATCGTCCTGATCTTTATCGCCCCGGGAATCGGTGTTGTCAAGTGGGAGGAAGCATCGGTGGAGGTGGGCTGGGACATATTCATACTGGTCGGCGGTGGCCTGTCACTGGGGCGCGGTCTCAGCGACACGGGAGTGATAGCCCTGATTGCCGACGGGTTCTCCGTATTCATGGGTGACATGAGCGGGTTTCTGGTGGTAACCATCCTGGCCATGCTGACCGCCTACAGCATCACCTTCTTCTCCAGCCTCACAGCCACGTCGACCACCTACGTGCCGGTGGCCATCGGCCTGGCCTACCAACTGGGCCTAGACCCGGTCGCGCTGGCCATTGTGGCGGGGATGTCCTCCTGTCTGGCCTTCCTTCTTCCGGCCAACACCCCACCGAACGCAATAGCCTACGCGACCGGGTACTTCAAGAGCTCGGACATGCTGAAAAACGGCCTGCTGCTGACCTTCTTCAGCGCCCTGGTGCTTTCTATAACTGCCAGCGTGCTGTGGTTTTGAACCGGTGAGGGTAGCACCGGTGCCAACACATGGGACGTTCATCCCTCCCCGAGGGGGCCTTTCAGGTCTTCCGCCAGCGAGCGGCTCTCCCACCAGCCGAGCGGCGGGTCACATACGATCTCCAAGACGCAGCCGACGTCCTCTTCCGTATCCATGTATGCCCACCCGTACTCCGGATCATCGCGGCGATTTGCCTGTAGCGGTCTTATCCCGTTTTTCGCCCAGCGCTCCAGCTCCTCATCGAGCGGGGGCGCCGCGGCAAAACCAATGTGGTGAACCCCCTCGCCCCGCTGGGCGAGAAATTCGTCGTATACCGTCTCCCCCGCGAGCGGCTGCACCAGCTCGATGATGATGGAACCGGCCCTGGCATAGCCAAACTTGAGGGTGTATTCGGCGGGCTTTCCGCGCACTTCACCGTGCCGCTGTGGGGTGTGCTGCGTTCTTGTGGTGAATGGCCCAATTCCGAATTTCTCTGAAAACCTTCGAGCGGTCCGTTCGAGGTCCCGCACAGCAATACATACATGCGTCACGGTGGAAAGCATGACTTTGTCCTCCGGGATTCTGCCCGTCTGTTCCGCCATTGACATTCACATCCTTTCCCGGGTGATGCTGCAGGTATTGGCGGGATGGGAGCAGATTCCTCCAGTGTCCATCCCGCGCTAGCGGCAAAGATTGACCAGGAAAGTGCGCCGGATCTCGCCCAGGTCGCGGATGAATGTGGCGGTTAAGGTGAAGCGATCACCCCCCGGTGCCCAGTGGACCTGCGGCGCGGCATCGATGTTGCGCAGCCGCAGGTCGCCTGAGAGCGCATCTTGCTCGTAAATCCACAGGTGCACGTGCGACCGCCGCCTCATCGGCACCCGCTCGGACAGGACCGCAAAGCGCTCCCCGGTGGGATCGGGTACGATCCCGGCCGCCGGTTCAGAGAACATGGTCTTCTCCGTCGAATTCGGGCGGTAGATCCCTGCGACGGGGCGTTCACCGGGGGAATTCTCCCGGAAGGTGATCTGCTCCGTTCCCGCCCGACCTTCGGCCATCACAAAGCGGCCGTCCTGCACATCTGTGATCAGCTCGTAGCTGTCATCGCTGAGGCAGTACAGCGTCAGGTCTCCTCTCATTCCAAAGCCGTACTCCGCAGCACCGTTCTTGCGGGCCACCGCCCGCACGTTGAAGATCACCGCATCATTGCCCAGCCAGGTGCCCCCGTGCGTCAGGAAATATCCCTGCAGGCCGGTCTGCAGTTGTCGGATCTGGCCGGTACGCAGGTGGTAGACATAATAGGTCGCGTCCCACTCATGGACACGGGAGAACAGCAGCTGTGTACTGTCCGGAGAGAAGCTGGTCAACATCCAAATCCCTTCATCCTCGCGATCGTCGGAAAGCAGTTCAGCCGATTCTGGCTCGTCCAGCCTGGCATACTTCACCCCCTCCTGATCGACAAAGGCAATCTTCCGGCCGTCCGGGGAGGGAAGAACGCTCCAGACATCTATCTCCAGCCGATCTGTGGTCTCGCTATCCACATCGTGTACGGCGAGGCGGCCGCCGGTGATGCCCAGTATTCTGCGTTCATCAATCCAACCGGCCGGGGAAAAATGCGCGGGAACCTGGTCCAACGGCTGGATATCGAGCTCTTCCGCGCTCACACATTCCTCATCCCAGCCCGGGCGCTGAAGGGACCAATCGGCCACGAGATGCGCCCCATCATAGCAGAATTCTTCAGCGTGCTCGCCGCGAGCGACCCGCACATCGACCGCACCGCCGGCGGCCGCGGCGGCATTGACCAGCGAGTAAACCGACAGGATTTCCTCCCGATCAGATTCGGCTTCCCAGTCCGGGTCAAGGTACAGAGTCACCTGCCCGTCCTCACCCTGGGAGTGAGACAGCAGAATGCCGGGGTCAGACTGAAGCAGGGCGTATTCGAGCGGATCCTCTCCCCCGGGTACGGTGACCTTCTCCTGAGACAGGACCCCGGACTCATCATCGATGTTGAACACCAGCACCAGCTCCCCGTCTGCCGAGTCCACGTCCGGGCGGCAGCCGGAGACAGAAAAGAGCACCAGAACCCCCAAAACAGCAATCAGTGCAGTACCGAAAACTCGCCTCATATCTCTCATCCTCGCTCAGTTCGTGTTGCTTTCGGACCGGTAAGACCTCAAGCTAGAAGCTCCCCCGGGGACATAACCCGCTCCGGGGTGCGGCACGTAGGATTGAATGAGGGCCGCAGGGATCTGGTGCATGAATGCATATCCTGCCGATCCCCGCCCCTGCTCGTGTTCATCTGAAACTGCGCACCGGCCAGCCAGCCCACCCAGAAGCACCCAGAGTGCGACGATGACTATGATCCACCGGTGTACTCGGGTATCGTTCATATCTGCCCCCCGCCCAGGGGAATGCTCAGACCCTCCGCGGCGACTCGACAGCCCGCGGTCATGACCCGCCGGTACGCCTCGCTGCCTTCGTCCAGCAAGGGGTTGGTATGATTGAGGTGCGTGAAGTACGTGGCCCGTCGGGCGCGGCAGAGTTTCCCCCGGCGCATGAGATCAAGGGTCTCCTCCACTGGCGGG
>PWGR01000202.1 GCA_003554565.1 Clostridia bacterium | reverse complement strand
GGCCGCTGCCGGCCGGATTATTGCCGGGGGGGAGGGGACGAGTACCTCCCCCCCCGGCAGACACAAGGTCCGATCACCGGAAGAACCTTCTCATCGTCCCCCTGCGTGCGGCGGGGGACCGGGGCCATCGTCGTCATCCGGACCGAAGTGCGGACCCGGGGCGGAGACCCTGACAGTGTCGTCAACAATGTAGTGGGTGTCGTCGACCACCACGGTCAGCGTTACCTCGATCTCTTCACCTTCCTCCAGTTCGTCGAGCAGATCAACTACATCGAAGAAGGCCAGCATACGGTGGCCGGTCGGCTGCAGGCGCGAGGCCGATACACCTTCCAGTTTCACGTCACTGATGTCACCCACTCTGTAGTCACTGCCCCGCGGCGGGTAGACGTGGGCCTGCACCCAGCGCGCCCGCAGGTTCACGTGACGCTGCAGGAGACGGCCGGCTGCTTCGCTCTCCACCTCTTCGGGTTCATCCTTGTCCCGCAGTTCAAATTCCACTATTGCCAGATCTTCCTCTTTCACTTCTACTTCCCGGGTCTTCGACTCGTACCCGTCGGCGGATGCTCTTAGGTCCCAGGTCCCCTCCGGCACCGTCATTTCGAAGTAACCGTCCTCCTCTGTCTCCGCGTCAATATCGGTGCCCCGGACTCGGATGGTGGCACCCTCGATACCGTCTTCCGACTCACGATCGTACACATATCCACCGATGTCGTACTCCGGCCGCAGGTCAAGGTAGATGTCTCCGACATCAATCTCCTCATCCTCTTCTTCCAGCTCAAAGGCCACTTCCTTCTCCCGGTAGCCCTCTGCGGTGACGACGAGCGTGCCTTCTCCAACCGGCACCTCCTCCAGGAGGAATTCCCCCTCGTCATCAGTGGTGCCGCTGATGCCGGTGCCGGCAACTCTCACCCCGGCATCCTCAATGGGTTCATCGTCCTCATCGCAGCTGACGCGTCCCTCGACTGTTCCGGTCTCCCCCACCACTTCATACACGGCCTCATTGACGCGGATCAGGCCAGCTCCCTGCTCTTTATCTTTCAGTCCGAGATCTTCAGCCTTCTCAGCGAGAACATCCCACAGATCTTTATTGCTGAGGTCGAAATCTGCGCTGCACAACAGGGCGACGGCACCCGCGGCATGCGCTGAGGCCAGCGCGGTCCCGTCGAGGGTCCAGTACCCATCATCGTCATCTGCAGCAGTGGAGGTTATGCCGACGCCAGGGGCTATCCAATCGACCTGGCCGGTACAAGACCACTCCGCAATATCATTATCCTCGTCCGAGGCGGAGACGGCGGTCACCCAGTCAAGACCGGCCGGGTAGATGACATCACCATCATTTTCACCACGGTCACCAGCACCGGCCACCAGGAAGGCCCCCGCGTCGTATGCCGCCTCGCAGGCCAGCTCCAGTGCCTCTGATTCCCCGGTGAGTTCAAAGCCCATGTGAATTACCCGCACATTCTCGCGCACGGCCCACTCGAGACCTGCCAGGGCGTGTGCGAGACGGCCCTCACCGTCTGCATCCATCACCCGAACATCGTACAGGTCGGCGAGAGGGGCGATGCTCGGGGGATCAAATTCGTCGCCATCACCGGCAATCACGCCGGCCACCGCTGTGCCCTGACCGTATTCATCTGTGTCCCCATTATTCACTGCATCGAAACCGTCCTGCAGGGAGAGGTCCGCGTGCCCGTACACCCCGGTGTCAAGTATGGCGACACTGACACCCTCCCCCATGACGTATTTCCACACATCAGTCTCGCCGCCGAGAACACGGAGAATGCCCCAGAGTTCGCCTGGATCGTCGAGGTCAACATGACCGTGAGCGTCTGTGATTTCGGTCTGGGCGCTGATTTTGTGATCAGTCTCCACAAAATTTACGTGCGGGCGATCCTGTAGATCCCCCCGGGACTCTACCGGGATTGAGGCGGCGAGCACCGAGATGAATGGGAATTCGTCCTCCACCGTCCCGCCCAGATTCCGCACCGCGCGTCTGGCCTGCAGTGCGTTTTGGTAGTGTACAAGAACCTGATCTTCTTCATCACTATCCGAGTCGGCCATCACCACAGAAGATGCACTCAAAAGCAGAAGCAGAACCGTAGCTGCGGCAATTGTCCTGCGCAAAATTATCGACCTCCCTGATATTTGTCCAACCCTCCCGCATGCACCACGCCTTCATCCTAAGTATCCGATAATCCGCCCGGCATAATTTAGTGTTTCTCTGCGAATCGCGGCGCATGTAACACACTTGTAAGAATCGGATCTGCACGCAAGAAACCTCGACGCCCCGGGATGCAGCCTCATGCAGGGCGGGTCCGGCCGCAGCGATATTCACCCCGCCCGGCCCCCAGTCGCTCGGCCCAGGAGGTGAATGTGGGACTGATCCCGTCACACGCCTTCTCCGCCTCGATTCGGAGGTCCTACAGCGGCGCATACTACACACAGCATCTCGCCATCTCTTGCGGGGGGATCTGTGCTGTGGATGAAAACCGGTACCGCATCGGCATGCGCGTGGGCATCATGACTCTTCTGACCAACGCGGCCCTGGCGGTCGGCAAAGCGACTGCCGCGACTGCAACCGGCAGCTCGTCGCTGCGGGCGGATGCCCTGCATTCTGCAGCGGACTGTCTGTCAACGGGTGTGGTTCTGGTCGGACTGCACATATCATCCCGTCCCTCGGATCCTGATCATCCCTACGGTCACGGCAAGGCTGAGGCGCTGGCTTCCGCAATTCTTTCCCTCACCCTGCTGGCCGGGGCGGGCTGGATGACCTGGCAGGGTGCGGGACAGCTGATGCAGCCGGCCCCGGCCACACCCAGGTCGTGGGCCATGGCGGTGGCATTCGCCTCCATTTTGGTGAAGGAGGCCCTGTACCGGCACGCCCACGGGGCGGCCCTGCGCATGGAAAGCGATCTTCTGGACGCCGACGCCTGGCATCACCGCGCCGACGCCATGTCCTCCGCGGCGGCTCTCGCGGGGATCGCTGCCTCCCGCCTGGGATTCCCAGCCGGCGACCCGATAGCTGCCATCCTGGTATCAATCCTGGTGCTGCGCGCCGCCTGGCTACTGCTGCTCTCTGCAGCCGGCACGCTCATGGACAGCCGACCGGATGAGTTCGCAGATGAAGCCTCCGAGATCAGGCGCATCGCTGAAGCCGCACCCGGTATCCGTGCCGTGGACGAGGTGCGGATGCGCAAGTACGGTGGGCACCTGGTTGTGGATCTGCAGGTCAGCATGGACGGGGCATTGCCGGTGGAACGAGCACATGAGACCGTTCACGAATTGGAAGCAGATATTGAGTCCCGCCGTTGCCGCATATGTGACGTGTTCGTGCACATCAACCCGGCGCGCAATTGACAGTCACAGGCGGTGATGGTATGGTTCAGTTAAAATATGATACTTGCAGGTGGTGAGGTGCCCTCCGCGAGAGGGAGAATAGGGAAGCCGGTGCAAGTCCGGCGCGGTCCCGCCACTGTGACCGGTTAGCATCCCCGCTTCGAGCCACTGTCGCTCCGACGGGAAGGCCGACAGGGGAGATGTGTTCATCCGGAAGCCAGGAGACCTGCCCCGCCAGCGCATCCGCTGCGCCCTTCGGTTGAAAGGGCCGCGGGTCAGTTCGTTTAAGGGGATCGCAGCGACGAACTCGAACTCGTAGCCCCGGCCGATCGGCCGGGGCTTTTTGCGACCAGGAAGGAGAGCATCGTGGCAGAAAACAAGGGACAGAACAGCCGGGTTCAGGCAGCGCTCCAGGATGTGACCTTCAGCTACCACGCAGAGGGACAACCGGTCCTGTCCAGCGTGGATCTCGTGATTGAAAAGGGGGACTTCTCGGCCGTCGTCGGTCCGAACGGAGACGGTAAATCCACGCTGCTGCG
>PWGR01000313.1 GCA_003554565.1 Clostridia bacterium | reverse complement strand
ACTTACCCAAGCTGCCACCGGCGGGGCAAAGGACACGCTGCACGGTCTGAAGGAAAATGTGATCATAGGTAAACTCATTCCGGCGGGGACCGGGCTGCAGACCAGCTACTCCCGCAATATTGCCGGGCAGCGGGCCCGGAAGAATGAAGAAGAACCCTCTAAAACGGAGGATACAGAAGCAGATACGGATTCGGTCCGCGTCGCATCAGACGACGGCGAGTGAGGGATTCAGACGGGCTCGCCCGGTCTGTTGACACCGGGGGAGCCCGTTGCTACAATGTTAAAGTGTTTGCCAAGAACGTGGTCATCTGGATGCACTGATGATGCTTTCTGCGATGAGGAGGTTTGAGATGTCCCCTGAGGAGCTGCAGGCAGCCCCGAAGAGGGTCGTCGGAATGAAGGAGACGAAAAAGGCTCTCGAACATGACCGGGCGGTCAGGGTTTACATCGCCTGCGACGCGGAGGAGGCAGTAGTGCGACCGGTGATCGAACTGAGTGAGGACAAGTCGGTGCCCGTCGTCTACGTGGATTCGATGGCCCAGCTGGGCCGGGTTTGCGGTATAGCAGTAGGAGCGGCGGCGGCAGCGATCGCGGATTGATTCATAAGGATGCGGCAGGATCGCCCCGATCTTATATGATACAGGTGGTGTTAACCGGGAGTTCGAGTGTGCACCTCAGAATCGGGAGAAGTGCCGGGCGCCATACATCCCTCGGGTGCGTGGCGCATTTTTTGGGAACAGTCTGAGGAGGTGAAATGAGTGCCTACAATCAATCAGCTGATCCGTAAGGGTCGAAGGACCCGGAAGGGTAAGCCCGCCACACCGGCCCTGCAGGGCTCGCCGCAGCGGCGCGGGGTGTGCGTTCTGGTGCGAACCCTTCAGCCAAAGAAGCCGAACTCGGCGCTGCGCAAGGTGGCCCGGGTCAGGCTCACTAACGGTCAGGAGGTCACAGCCTACATTCCCGGCGAGAGCCACAACCTTCAGGAACACTCGGTGGTGCTGGTGCGGGGTGGCCGGGTAAAGGACCTTCCGGGCGTACGGTACACTATCGTTAGGGGTACACTGGATACGGCAGGGGTCGAGGATCGCAGGTCCTCACGTTCCAAGTACGGGACGAAGAAGCCCGGCTGATCCTGGCGATTCAAACAGGTAGGGGAGGTGGTCACAGGTGGCGAGACGCGCGCGAGCCGAGGTGCGGGGTGTAACTCCGGACCCGGTGTATAATTCGAGACTGGTTACCAAGTTTGTGAACCAGATAATGCGGGACGGCAAGCGAGGGCTGGCGCAGAGGATCTTCTACAGCGCTATGGCCAATATTCAGAACCAGACGGGCGAGGAAGCACTGGAAGTTTTTGAGGCAGCCATCAAGAATGCAATGCCCATGTTGGAAGTTCGACCCCGGAGAGTTGGAGGGGCGACGTACCAGATTCCCATGGAAGTGAGACCTGAACGGCGGCGCACCCTGGCAATTCGATGGCTGGTGAACGCGGCCAAGGATCGCGGCGAAAGAGACATGGTTGATCGGTTGGCCAATGAGCTGATGGAAGCCGCTGAGGAATCTGGAGCCGCAGTGAGACGCAAGGAGGAAATGCACCGAATGGCCGAGGCGAACAAGGCCTTCGCACACTATCGCTGGTAGAATATATTGCTGGTCAGGATCAATCCGGGAGGGTTTGGTTATGACGAGGGAATTCCCCCTCAGCGAAATCAGAAATATTGGATTTGCCGCGCACATTGATGCGGGCAAAACCACCACGACGGAGCGTATCCTGTTCTACTCGGGTCGGCTGCACCGTATGGGAGAAGTTCATGAGGGTTCGGCGACCATGGACTGGATGGCCCAGGAACAGGAGAGGGGCATCACCATAACTTCCGCTGCTACCTCGTGTCAATGGAAGGATCACAGAATAAATATCATTGATACGCCCGGACACGTTGACTTCACGATGGAAGTGGAGCGGTCCCTCCGGGTGCTGGACGGAGTTATCGTGATCTTCTGTGCCAAGGGGGGCGTTGAGCCGCAGTCGGAGACGGTCTGGAGACAGGCCGACCGATACAGGATTCCTCGCATAGCCTTTGTTAACAAGATGGACTCCGTGGGCGCTGATTTCGATAATGTCATGACCATGATGAGGGAGCGCCTATCAGCCCGAGCGGTCCCCGTGCAGCTGCCTATTGGGTCAGAGGATGAATTCGATGGGATTATTGATTTGATAACGGAAAAGGCCATCTTTTACACCGATGAACTCGGGACCAAGAGCGAAGTGCGGGAGATCCCGGATCATATGAAGGAACCCGCCGAGCAGGCACGGGGCGAGATGTTGGAGGCTGCTGCGGATTTTGATGATGAACTGATGATGCTTTACCTGGAGGAAGAGCCCATCGAGCCGGAGATGGTTCACCGGGCGATACGCGAGGGCGTCATCGAGAATCAACTTGTCCCCGTATTCTGCGGCTCAGCATACCACAACCGCGGGATCCAGCTGCTCCTGGACGGGTTGGTACAGTATCTGCCGTCGCCGAGCGATGTTCCCGCGATTGAGGGCATCGAATTGCCGGACCGCTCAGAAGGCAGAAGGAAGGCGTCGGATGACGAGCCGCTGGCCGCTCTTGCTTTTAAGATCCAGACCGACCCGTACGTGGGTAGGCTGACCTTTTTCCGTGTCTATTCGGGAGTACTTGAGAAAGGCTCGTATGTATACAACGCGACGCAGGACCAGAAGAACCGCGTCAGTCGATTGATGCGCCTGCACGCCAACCACCGCGAGGAGATGGAGGCGGTGCACACCGGCGAGATTGCCGCGGCAGTGGGGATGAAAAACGTCTCCACGGGAGACACCATCTGCGACGAGGATCACCCCATAATCCTGGAGGCCATCGACATACCGGAACCGGTAATTGACGTGGCTATAGAACCCAAGACCCGGGCGGATGACGAGAAGCTGAACCGCGCGCTGCGGAGCCTGGCCGAGGAAGACCCGACATTCCGGGTCGGCTACGACGAGGAGACGGGACAGACCATTATCTCAGGCATGGGGGAGCTGCATCTCGAAATTATCTGCGATCGGCTCCTGCGAGAGTTCAACGTGTCGGCCAACGTGGGACGACCACAAGTCGCCTACCGGGAGACGATTACCAAAGAATCTGAGGCTGAGGCCCGTTATGTGCGCCAGACCGGCGGTCGCGGGCAGTATGGACATGTGAAGATTTCTATCGAACCGGCGGAATCGGGCTTCGAGTTTGTCGATGAGACGACGCAGGGCGTCATCCCCAAGGAATTCATCGGCGATGTCGAACGCGGCGTACGCCAGGCGCTGGACAGTGGCATACTGGCGGGTTACCCGATCATCGATGTCCGGGTTATGCTGCTGGATGGCAGCTACCACCCGGTGGACTCGTCGGAGATGGCCTTTCAGATAGCCGGATCTATGGCCTTCAAGCAGGCGGTTCGGAAGGCATCGCCGGTTCTCCTGGAGCCGGTCATGAAAGTGGAGGTCGTCATTCCGCCCGAATACCTGGGTGATGTGCTGGACGATCTCAACTCGCGCCGCGGGCAGATCCAGCAGATGCAGGATCGCGGTGGGTCCCGCGTTGTGCACGCGACTGTTCCGCTGTCCGAGATGTTTGGATACGCCACTATCGTCAGATCGATAACGCAGGGTCGCGGCACCTACACCATGCAGTTTGCGGAGTACCGCACTGCACCGAAGATGGTGGCAGAGAAGATAGCCAGTCACACGGCAACGGGTTGATTTTCAAAGGAGGTCAGAAGAGAATGGCAAAGGCGAAGTTTGAGCGTACGAAGCCGCATGTAAACGTAGGAACAATTGGTCACGTTGATCACGGCAAGACGACATTGACGGCAGCGATTACGTTGTT
>PWGR01000123.1 GCA_003554565.1 Clostridia bacterium | reverse complement strand
GTCCGCATCCGGGAAAGTGGAGCTGTCGACAAAGACGTCCACTTCGTGCTCAGCAGCGGTCACCATCGCGACCGAGCTGACCAGAAAGACTGCTACCAGCGCTAGTACTGATAACTTGCGTTTCACGAACTTTAACCCCCTTCTGATTTATGTGTTTTTTGGGAGCGACCCGCGAATTGGGTTTTTGGGCCGTCTCCTCCAAGTGCTGACTTCATCATAAGAGGCGAATGTCCTGCAGATTGTTGATTTACAAACTGGTTACAGTCGCCTCTTCATCCATCAACACCCGCCACATCCACTGTTCAGTGTAGTCAGGGAAACGGCCTGATACAATAGTTTTGTGCGCATTGTAACGAAGGTTTAAAGCACTACCGCTGCCCGCCGATCTCCCGCCACCACTAACAAGCCAGAGCGAGGCGCGCCCCTGAACTGGAGACCGACTGGATTGGCCACGTCCCGAGGGGCGCCTCATCCGTTGCAGATTTGGGTCAAAGCGTCCAGGAGGAGCACATAAGAATTGCTGCTGCCGAGCACACACACCTCAGGCCACGAGAAGCAGGAGATAAATGGCAAATGGCGAAAACACGCTTCAGTCAACATGTGTGACGGGGGTGAATTCCCTCGCAGCGAAGAACTGCAGCAATGCGGTATTTTGCGGTACTCGCCCTTCTCAGCTTCAATGAGGAAAGGACAAGGGAACTGCTGGATTTCCTTGACAGGAGCAACGGTTGGGACGAGAACTTCCCTGAAACCATTGCTGAACACCTTGGTGTCTCTGCAGAGGAAGTGACCAGCACTTTTCAACGAGTGCGCAGAAGCTTCGACGAACTGCCCGGGGATACGAAGATAGTGCACCGAGACAAACCCGAATTCTCATCACTACTCCGAGAGACCAGAGACTGTCCTGAATTTCTCTTCTGTCGCGGTCACATTGAGCTCCTCAGCAAACCGACCGTCGCCGTGATCGGTACACGAAAGTCTTCGACGAAAGGCAGACAGAGGGGACAGAAACTGGCTGCTTTGCTGGCGAAAGCAGGTTAGTTGTCGCCTCAGGAATGGCCAGGGGCATTGATTGCGAAGCTCATAGCGGAGCACTGCAGGCCGGCGGAGATACTATCTCTGTGATTGGAACACCGCTGCAGAAAATCTACCCTCCAGAGCACGAAGAGCTGCAGACCACAATTGCGGAGGAGGGTTTGGTCGTTTCACAGTTTGCGCCAACCTTTCCCGTCAGGAGATGGTTCTTTCCGATGCGAAACGCGGTGATGAGCCGCATCAGTGCAGCTACAGTGGTCATAGAAGCTGGCGAGACGAGCGGAGCTGTCATCCAGGCGAGACAGTGTTTGCGCCAGGGACGCATGCTGTTTCTGCCCGATTCGTTGGCAAACAACACAGACTACCGGTGGCCACGGAAGTTCCTCCAATTGCCCGGCGCCCACATTTTCAGCTCCGCATCAGAATTGCTCGACATGATGCAAGAGACCATCGACCTCACGCCAGCCGACAAAGATGTTAGCGAGCGGCAGAGCATCGATGAGGTCTTTCATCAAATCTCGATATCTATTATGGAGGGCGTTGAGTGAGGTCAGCATCGCCCCTGCACTACACTGCACCTCACCCTGCTGGTCCGTGGTCGTGAGGCTCATCCCGACCATTGTGGGTCCACCCTGTGCTTGCCGGTTCCATACCCGTGTCTCCAAATTTCGTCTGCGCGCCCGGGGCGACGCCCAGCCCCGCAGGCTGCACACATTCAGTGACGGTCTGCGCTATCGGCTGTGTCCTGCATCCATCGTCCGGACCTCCTCGATGAAGTCGGGTGCGGGACGGGGACACAGCCGGCCCCGGCGAGAGGCAGGGCCGAGGATACAGTCAAACCTCAACAGGCAGAAAACTGGCGGTCACCGGGCTACGAGACCATCCCTCCGCCGCCGGTCACCGCCAGCGCATCAGATCCACACCTGCCTTCAGGCGAACACAGCCGTCAGAACTCGTCCAGCGGGAAGATGGGGCGCCGCAGCTTCCGGTATACAAAGTGATCCAGGTTCGGACTCGCAAAACCGGGACAATCCACCTCGATGACCTCCGCCGCAAAGGGCTCGTAAGCCGCGCGGAAATGCCCCCGCGACTTGAGCACCAGGATGTCCTTTTCGGTGGGCTCGATGCCCGCGTGCCGGAAGACCTCCGGATCATTGGGCGCTGTGCGGTTCTCCGTCACCAGCACCTCCACCCCACCCAGATCCACGCGCGCGGTGCGGCCCAGTCTGGTAACCATCCCCGTCCCCATCGGGCCCTTGTTGGTGAACATGCCGTCAGTCAGCGACCGCACGATCCCCTCACAGTGAACGGGAAAACCGTGCTCAGGACACACTTTTCCCCCGAGGGATAGCCCCACCATCTCGCCGGGTCCGGCGGCGACGCAGGCCTCGACCGCCTCCGGATCGACGATGAGAGCGAATGCCGCATTCTCTGCTTTCCCCCACAGCAGTTCAATCAGCAGCGAAGTCGTGTCTCCGGAGCCTCCCCCGCCCATGTTGTCCGCCACATCGGCCAGGATCACCGGCCCCGACTCCGCTTCCACCGCGCGGCGGACCGCCTCCCGGGGAGGAGTCAGCTCCTTGAGGAACTGGTGCCGGATCTCCCAGGCCCTCTCCGCGACGCCTTCGGCCTCCTCGGCGGCCAAGTCCGCGTCGTCGTTCGTCAACGAAAGAACTGACAGCCCGGCAAATTCCACATCGGTGTAGGGGAAGCCCCCGAAGACGGAAACATTGACCACCCCGGATTCACCCTCGTACTCCCGCGCCATCTCGAACAGCTCCACCATCGGACCCTCCGCGGTGCGCATGTTGATGGTGGGCGGCATCATGGGCAGCTTCTCCAGGTGCATCACCGGCCGCAGCTGCCCGGACCAGATGTCCTCCAGCGCCTGATACGCCTCCACCGCCCGTTCATACCCATCGACGTGCGGGTTGGTATCGTAGCCGAACAGGGCATCGGCCGCCTCCACCATCTCCTCCGTCATATTGGCGTGAAGATCCAGGGTGGCCACCACGGGAATGTCCGGTCCCACCAGCTCCCGCACCCGGCGCAGCACCTCTCCCTCTCCGTCGTCAAAACTCTCCCCCACCATCGCCCCGTGCAGGCACAGGGCCACACCGTCCAGACCCCCGGGCGACTCGAGCGTCGTCTGGATGGTCTCCAGCAGCTCCCCCAGCACCCGCTCGAAGGCCTCTGAGGTCACCAGACCCGAGGGCACCGCGCTGGCCGCCACCGCGGGCACCAGCTGCACATCCGGTCCAGCCGCATCTATGTATCCCCCGAGCCCGGTATGCGTGCCGGGGGCAATCTCCAGGATTTCCTGCCCGAAGCCCAGGACCCGCTGGGAGAAGCGCTCCAGATCCGTCGGAATGGGTGAAAAGCTGTTGGTCTCGTGATTGATCATGCCGATCACTACTCGTTTGGACACGACGGTCACCTCCCGACCCTACCCTTCTGTCCCGCTCCCGCTTATCCTCCACCGAACCTCTGCCTGGAGACAGGAAGGATCGCCCGCAACCGTCCGGGGCAGCAGTTTACCGGGCCGGCAGGAACTTACCCGCACAGCGGGGAAACAGGCCACATGATCTGACCCACCGGCATCCCGGCCAAAGAGAGGAAGTGACACCATGGACGTACACCAAAGCATTGGAAATGTCATCGACGAACACACCCGCGACCCAAAGGGAAAAAAGCTGTATCGTCGTCCCCTCATCGGCTGTTCTGATGCACAGGACCCGCTGTTTCTGCGGCTGCCCGAAGTCACCCACCCCGGGCACCTGCAGCCCGGTGATCTTCTTTCCGGGGCGAAGTCGGTCGTGGCTTTCTTCCTCCCGTTCACCGGGGAGATCATCCGGGGCAACCGACGCGGGGACTCGGCCACCCGCCTGTGGGCAGAGACCTACGCGGAGACCAACCGGCGGATCGACCGGATCCAGGCGGGCATCCGCGAAACCCTGGCGGCAGACGGCATCGCCTGCGCCCATCACTCCCCCACCGGCGGCTTCGACCAACACAGGTTGATGGCCACCTGGTCGCACCGGCACGCCGCCTACATCTGCGGCCTGGGCACCTTCGGACGCAGCAACCTCCTGATCACCCCGGCGGGGTGTGCGGGACGCGTTGGCACGGTGGTGCTCGATTTCCCGCTGAAGGCATCACCCCGCCCAGCCGAGGAACACTGCCTGCACCGGCGGGGCCTGCCGTGCTCCGTCTGCCTCGACCGCTGCCCGGTCGGCGCCATATCTCCCGGGGGCTTCGATCGCCACCGCTGCTACGAGCACCTGCAGGAGGCGGAGGACATGTATCCCGACATCACCTCCGCTGCCGCCTGCGGAAAATGTTCACTCGGGCCGTGCGCCAGCAGAATCCCCGGGGGGAGACGAGGCAGCGACTGAACACCGCTGATCTGTACCGCGCGATCCCACCTCATCCCGGCAGGGTACACCGCCAGATCCGCGGCATGATCAGATGATGGGCCCACCGCCCCGACCGCCCCCGGCACGATGTGTGCGGGGCATGGGGTGCCGCGGTGTCTCAGTGTTGATCAATTTTGAGAACCGGATCGATGAGCGCCGTCGGAGTTGGGGCAAAACAGGAGCAATGGACATCCTCCATCTACGCCCGTCCACCGACGCCAAGGTGGGGACCCCTGATCGGAAAGCAAAGGGTGCGGGCCGCGACCAGAAAGGTGGGCAGAAAGACCCGCAAGATCCAGCCGGTGCAGCCCCGGATCAACGACGCCGGCACCACCCGGTCAGCAGGACTCTCGCAGCTTTTGCATGAGCCGGGAAGGGCCAGTCCACTGATGACCTGAAAATCCAAAAGAACGGGATCGCGGATCTCTCCCCACATCCCTTTGACAGATACCCGCCTGCGCACTGCGTTGACGTGAATCAGGGAAACTTGGTAACGTGCACAATATCCGGATCTGTAAACGAAACCTCTCAACCGCGAGGAGGTCGTCAGAGTGCCCGAACACGCCACCCCAGAAAAAGAAAAACCGAAGCGTGCGATCTGGTCCTCCAGGCGAGCGTTCATTTTCTCGGCCGCCGCCGCGGCCGTAGGCCTGGGAAACCTGTGGCGCTTCCCCTACATGGCTGGCGAACACGGTGGGGGCGCCTTCGTCCTGGCCTATCTGATGAGCGTCATCTTCATCGGGATGCCGATCATGATCCTCGAGTTCGCCCTGGGACGGCGAAGTCGGGGAAACACCATCGCCATGTTCAGATACCTGAGCCGCGGGGTGGCCTGGTTCGGGTGGCTGGTGGTGGGTCTCACCACCATCATCATGAGCTACTACCTGGTCATCACCGGCTGGACCCTGGGCTACACGGTGGCCAGTTTTGCAGGGAACCTGCAGCCTTTCGCCGAGTTTACCGACGGCTACGGCTCTCTGTGGTTCTTCCTGATCACCTGCGTCGCAACGGGCGCAATCGTGATCGGCGGTATCTCGGGTATCGAGCGATTCGCACAGATAATGATGCCTGTACTGGTCCTGGTCGTGGTCGGGCTGGCCGCCTACGGGCTGACCCTGCCGGGCAGAGATGAGGCCCTGCAATTTCTATTCAGCCCCGACTTCGCAATGCTCCGGGATCCAGGGCTCTGGCTCTTTGCCATGGGACAGGCCTTTTACTCCCTCGCAGTGGGCTCGGGATACCTGATAACCTACGGCAGCTTCATGGATGACGAGATGTGCATAAGCCGGACTTCGTCAATTATCGCAGCCGTGGAGACCGGCGTGGCCCTGCTGGCGGGCCTTGTGGTGTTTCCCGCCGTTTTCACCTTCGGCTTCGCCCCCGATGCAGGAAGCGAGCTGGCTTTCAATACGCTCCCGGCCGTCTTTGCGCTCATGGGCGGGGGAGCCCTGATCGCACCGCTGTTTTTCCTGCTCTTCTTCGCCGCGGCACTCAGCTCGTGCGTGGCGGGCATGAAGGTCATCGCCGACGCGGTGCAGCAGGAGATGTCCATCCCCCACCGCCGGGCGGTGTACGTAACTTTTGCCATACTGCTGATCCTGGGGACGCCGTCAGCACTCAGCTTCACCCCCATCCAGCTATCTCTGCTGGGACGCCCCTTCCTGGAGGTCATGGACATGTTCGCCGCCACCCAGATTTTGGTCGCCTCCGGGCTGGTGACCGGAGCACTGATTTCGTGGCTGATACCGCGGGAGAGACTCACGCGCAAGCTCTGCGCCGGCTCCGTCCCGGTGGGTAACTTCATAGTATCGGTCGGCAGGTACCTGCCGGTCGCCGTCCTTGCCATTCTCATTTACACCTGGCTTATCTGAGTCCACCGCCGGGCCCTGGGGGTGCGGGAGAGCCGCCGGTGGACTGGGCCCACCGCACCGGGCATGATGCCCTCTCCCCGGAGGAGGGGCCGCGATCCGCACTTTCTTGCGGCCCGGATGCGAAAGGAGATCGAACATGCGCCGGATGGAGAAAACCTCTGCACTGCGCTCGCAGTCACCCTCCTCGTCGCCCTCCTGACTGCCTGCGGTGGGGAGTATGAGGTGCGGCTGAAGGCAGAACCGGAAGCAGGCGGTGACCTGGCGGGAAAAGGAGAATATCCCGCGGGAGAACAGATCACCGTACTCGCCGCCCCCGGGGACAGCTACGAATTTGTGCACTGGCAGGACGATGATGGCCGGACAATCACCGGCGACAAAAAACATCGGATAGAAGTGCAGGATGACGTGACGTTGACCGCCCACTTCGCCCGGGAGGAGCAAAAGGATTCGGAGGGGGAACCCGGCGAGCTGCAGGAAGAAATCGAGAAGCAGAACCACCTGCTGCATTCCGCCCTGACCCGCATCCTGCCGGATCTGGAAGAAAAGGATCGGGATGAATTGGAGAATCCCGGCGCGCTGTTTCAGTATTTGATGCGGCGATACTCTCTGTACAAAGAAATCCTGGAAAATCTCCCGGAGGAAATCATCGTAGAACTCGCGGAAAAGTGGTGGGAGTATGAACTGGTGACAGTCGAGCAGAGAGAAAGCGAGGTAGTGCGGAGCGACTTCCCCGCGGACGGCGTCATCGAGGTGTCCGACCCCGGCTTTTGCGTAATGATGAATGACCGGCCGGCAAGTGAGGTGGGCGGACTGCCCCCACCTCCATCCGACTCCGTACCGCCCCCGCTTTCCTTCCGCCGGGACATTGACGATCTGATACTGGAAGAGGCCAGGATGGATCTTTCGGAGCACATCGAAGTGCAGAAGATGCCGGCCGACGATTACTACATCGGCCGGCTGGGCAGCTGCAGTATCGCCGACGCTTCCTGGTTTCTGCGCTTCGCCGAGAGTTTGTCTCCCGGAGACGAGGTGCACCTGAAGATCTCCGAGGACTACCGGCGCGAGCTGGATCTGAGCACCAACCACCTCACCGTAATCGTCAAAGACGGGGATTAGAGGCCCGGTGAGCCCCCTGACGCCGCGCTCCTCGCAGCCACGCCGTCACGTATCGGCTCCGGTTCGATTCCCGGCAAGTTCGCGCCCCAGTCTCATCGGCGCGCTTGAAGTATTCAGAGGTGCAAACACCACTTTTCGCCCGCAGGTGGGCTCCGATCCCGTCCAACCGCAGGGCCTCCATTTCACAGTCGACAAGCGACAATCACAACCGCATGAAAGTACAGGACCAATCCTCAGTGCAAGTGGCGAGAACGCCGAGACGGGCGCAAAATGCGCGAATGGATTGACATCCATTCACCTAATCCTCAATAAGGCCGCCATCGCGCATAGTTTTCAAGGCCTCTCTGATTTCGTCCCCGGAGAATCCATCTCCTTTGCATTGCCGGACCTGAGACATCACGCTTTCTTCACGTACCTCATCACGCACGAGTTTGAGCGACTTGAAGGAATAATGAACGGTTGAGTACAGCTCCAGAGTTCGGAACTGCAGGTCCGGTAGCACGGAAAGGATTTCTTCCAACTTACTCTTGATCCTGGTGTACTCACCGTACCCAGCGAGATCACCCCCAGAAATCTGGAGTCTGTAATCCGTACCGCGCAAATCTTCCCTCTTGATGACATCGTTGAACTCCATTTCCTCTAGCTTGGTCATGCCGGCAATGGGCGCCATTGCACTTCTGCTCCCAGGGAAACCACGCCGGATGGAGAATTTCCCCGTCAGGAGGGGGGATGTTGTGCGGCACACGTCCGGATGTAACCTGCCGTCCACCCCTCCGGCTATTGTGAAGATGGCGGCAAATTGAGTGATCGAGGAGGCTGCAACATGAAGAGGATACTGGTTCTGGGCGCCGGCCGCGTGGCCCGCCCCTGTGTACGCTACCTGTTGGACCGACCCGACTATCATGTCACCGTCGCCGACCAACGGCGGGCACATGCTGAGGCCGTCGCGAATGATCACCCGCGGGCGAAGGCCATCAGGCTGGATGCCGACACAGACGACCTGCGGGAGGCCATCCGCGAACACCACATCGTCGTCAACCTCCTGCCCGGCCCGTACATAACCCCCATTTCCGGGCTGTGCGTGGCCGAACGCACGCACATGATCGGCGCCATCTACGTCACAGACGAAATGAAGCCGCTGGATGAGCCCGCCCGCAGCTCGGACACCCTCATCCTGGCCGAGGTGGGACTGGACCCCGGCATAGACCACATGATGGCGGCAAAGCAGGTGGCCCGCCTACAAAAGCAGGGAGCTGCGGTCGAGGGCTACAGCTCCATCTGCGGGGCCATTCCCGCGCACGAGGCCAACGACAACCCCTTCGGGTACAAGTTCTCCTGGTCCCCGGAAGGCACCCTGGACTCGGTGTGGGCGCCCGCCCGCTACCTCCAGGAAGGCGAGCTGGTGCAGATCCCGGGAGACCGGGTGATGCACGACACCGACCTGGCATACGTGCCCGGGTGCGGCTGGTTCGAGTTCTCCCCCAACGAGGACGCCCTGGCGTACCGCGAGCTGTACGGGGTGGAGGAGGCCTCCCACCTGTACCGCGGCACTTACCGGTTCCCGGGCTGGTGCGAGACCATGGCCGCCCTGCTCGAGCTCGGCGCGCTGGATGACGGGGAAATTCCGACCGGAAACCGCACCCGCCGGGAGCTGGTCGCCTCCCTTACCGGCACGGACGGAACCCCGGAGTCCGTAGCACATCACCTCGGGCTCCCCGGATACTCCGCGGTGATCAAGCGGATCGAGTGGCTGGGACTCCTGGATGACGCTCCCATACCGCCAGGTGCGGGGTCGCCGCTCGAGCTCACCGCCGCACTCATGCTGGACCGGCTCGCTTACGCCCCCGGCGAGCGAGACATGATCGTCATGACCCACGAGTATCTGGCGCGGTATCCCGACGGCCGGAGGGAGCGCATCGTCTCGTCCCTCGTCGACCGCGGGGACCCGGAGGGCGACTCGGCCATCGCCCGCACCACCGGCCTGCCCATAGCCATCGCCTGTGATCTGGTCCTGCGGGACGAAGTACAGCTGCGCGGAGTCCATATCCCCGTACACGAAAGCATCTACGGGCCCTCACTGAAAATCCTGCACGAGATGGGAATACGGGCGGAAGAAGAACGGCAGCCGGTGACGTAAACATCGGTCGACGTGGCGGGGACAAGGCCGGAGGGGAACGGGGAGCCACTCCGCCGCCCCGCCTCCGCACTTCAGCGGTCTCTCCCCCGGCTTCGTCCCGCCCTGAGGTGCCGCCTGAGGAAAACAGGTTATCGATGATCTGCCTCCGTAGATGCCGGAAATCCCAGTACTGCATCCGCCTGCGCTCGGCTCGGCGAAGGTCAGACACTCCTCATCACGGGAAAATGGCAGTATTATAGACTCTCATATTAGCACAAAAAACACCCCTCCTGCCTTGACCGGTGAGGAATCAACTCAGGGGAGGGGGAAGTTAGGCTAAACGGAAGTCTGTAACCGACAAGAACAAGCGGGCGCAATTCCCTATTTCCACCCACCAGGAATTGCCCCGCCGCGGGATCAAACCACCCCCACAACAGCTAACAGCATAGAATCAGCTGCAGCGGATCCCTCAAATGGCTCCGCATTTCACAGCAACACCATCCTCGAATGCGCACTTTCCTTCCCTGTACACCAGGTGCGGACGCTCCAGTGACTGCAGGTCAGACAGAGGATCACCGTCGACCACTACGAAGTCAGCCAGTTTGCCCGGGGCTATGGAGCCAAGTTCATCCTCCATGCCCAGCACCGCGGCTGCCACCGACGTTGCCCTCTTTATCGCGGTCATCACATCATCCGCCAGCCCGTACTGCACGTGCAGCTGCATCTCGGTCAACAGCGCCGAAGGTGGCACGCAGGGACTGCCTTGGTCCGTACCCACCGCCAGCTGCACTCCCGCCGCGACAGCCCGCTGTGCACCCCGCGCATAGTCGTCATTGTGCACCGTCGCTGCCCGGCTCTCGACGGCCGCGGGAGACATGCCCAGGTCGGCGCCATCTCTGGCCTGCAGATAGGCACCGCTGAGCGTGGGAACGAGAAAAACGCCCCGCTCGGCCATCATCTCCAGGGTCTCATCAAAGAAGTCCGAGTGATGTTCAATGCAGTCGGCTCCGCAGGAGACCGCCTGATGCGCACCGTATGCGGTCGTGGCATGCACGGTTACCCTGCGGCCCAACCGATGACTGGTTTCGATCAGCGTCCGCATCTCCTCATCGGTAAAAGCCGGCTGGTCGACAGGAATACCGCTGCCCAGATGAGACGACCCCGTACCCATTACCTTGATGAGATCTGCCCCCGCCTTAACCAGTCTGCGCACCGTCCGGCGTATGGACTCCTCTCCATCCGCCTCCAGACCGCACTGCCAGCAAAGTCCACCGGTCACCGTCATCATGGGCCCAGCTGCCACCACGCGCGGACCGGGCACTGCACCGTCCCGCACGGCTTCTCTTGCCTCCAGTGCGTGCCAATCTGCCCCCAGGTCCCGAACCGTCGTTACCCCCACGCTGAGATATTCGTGCAGGTTGGCAGCGCATTTCACGCCGGCCCGCGTCGCCGAATCATTCTCCGACTGCTGCATGACATTGGCAGAGGGATCCCGGGCATCCCAGGCCAGGTGAGCGTGACAGTCAATCAGTCCCGGAAGAATCGTGCAGCCGGTCAGATCCAGCACGGCAGCATCCCCACCATCGATGGGTTCGCTGCTTATCCGAAGAAATCGTCCCTCCCTCACCAATACCTGCCTCCCGCGCAGCACACAATCGGACTGCCCGTCAATCATATCGACATTTTTCAACAATATATCTCGCACGGTCCGCCCTCCCACTGGCGTTCAGAAAAATGGTGATGCGGCGGTGAGCTCACCGTCCGCATCCTACCTCTCCCCGGCCGCAGGTAATCCCACACCGCCCCGGGGCCACGCCTTTCCATCACCCCTCCTCCGGGCTGATCGCACTGCAGATGCGGTAGGTAGTTCCCACAGTGTTGAAAAAGGAAAAACTTCAACCCTGTGGGAACGGGAGGGGGGTGCAACTCTGTACTGCAAATTTCCAGTTGCCCGAACTCTGCATCTTCCACTATGACTGCCGCCCGATCCCGGCAGGCCTGAAGCGCCAGCCAAATATGCTGTCAGCCGCAGCAGATTTACCCATGTCAGCCCCGGTCATTCCTTCCTTTTACATCCAGGAGCCGGGTCATGTTGTCGTAAAGATTCTGCAGGTGCTTCCGCATGGCTTCTTCCGCCACTTCACCATCCCCAGCAGCTATGCCCTCGTAAATGGCCCGGTGATGATCAATTGATACAGCCGGTCTTCCCTGCAGCCACGCCGCGCGCCAGGCGCGGAGCATGAATCCTATGGCGTAGACAAACTGGGCAATCATCATATTGCCGGTCCCCTCGGCGATGGTCACGTGGAACATCGTGTCCGCCTCGATCGCCGGCTCTCTCTTCTCGATGTGATTTTCATGCTTGCCCAGGTAATGCTTGAGGCGCTCCAGGTGCTGATCAGATGCCCGCTCAGCACAGAGCCGGGCCAGGGGCGGTTCCAGTATCAAACGGAGCTCCAGGGTGTCATGCAAAAATTCATCGTCCTCCGCAAAGAACGGGGCAAACGGCATAATCATTCCCGCAATGCTTGCTTGCTTCACAAAGGTGCCGCCTCTGGGTTTGCTCTCAACTAACCCGCAGAATTCCAGGGTGCGCAATGCCTCCCGCAAAACGCCCCGACTCACCCCAAACATCTCTGCCAGCTCTCTCTCCGGTGGCAGTCGCTCGCCGGCCTCCAGCTCATTGCTCGCAACCAGCTCCTGAAACTGGCTTATGATCTGGTCGTATACCCGCATGCGCTCAACGGGCGCAATTATTCCGTCCTTCATTTGCGTAAAACCTCCCCTCCACTTCCGCTCCAGTGAACCGCGTATACCTTCCGCCGTGGATCGCATATCGCCCGTCAGTTCAATGGCTCGTCCAGAACGCACTGTATTTGGGACCCATCTCCCGGAAAACTAATACAGACCGAGACACCAGCTTCCGTCATCTCGCGACTCGCACGCTCCTATGAGGAGACGCTCCTCCTGATCACAGGAGATGGCCTGCGCCCGGCCGGTCGCGCCCCATGCCCCTATCTCATACAAATCTGGATAGAGGGAGCGCAGTTCGGTCAGGCTCTCCGCGGGAAATCGTCGCTCAAAGAAGGGTTTGTCGTACTCTCGCATGCTGAGTCTGGGTGCGTCGATCGCTCTCTGAATGGACATCCCGCGGTCGAGAGAATTGCTGATAATCTGTAGATTGAACGCTATCTGCAGATCTCCTCCCGTGCTCCCCCCTACCAGCACCGGTGCACCGTCGGCCGCCACCATATAGCTGTTGAGAGTGTGCAGAGGACGTTTCCCGCCCGCCAGTACGTTCGGACTGTCCGGGTCCATGCTGAATCCCAGCATCCGGCTGTTCATCATGATGCCGGTATCATTCAGGACCCCTCCACTTCCGGAGTACAGGCTGTGGATGTGAGTGACAAAATTCCCCTCACCGTCGGCGACGCAGAAGAAGTCGGTACCGCCATCCGACACGCTGCGCGAGCCGGGAATGCCCACCCGCTGCGAGCGGGTCAGTGCGCGCCTGATCCGATCCGCCTGCGCCGACGCCCAGGCGTCGCTCAACAGTTCCTCCGCATCGACATCCGCAGCTTCGGGGTCACCGAGGCTCTGGTCGCGCGCTGTAAACACCGTCCTGAGCGTCTCCACTGCCAGGTGCAGGAATTCCCCTCCCCGCACATCCATTTCATCCACATCGAAATGTTCGAAAATCTTCAGTGCCATGAGAAGCAGGATGCCCTGCGATACCAACGGCTGCTGGAAAACGGTGAAGCCCCGGTAGTCGATCGCCAGGGGCTCGCTGACCAGCGTCTCGTGCGACGCCAAATCGTCCTCCGAAATGAGGCCACCCAGCTCCTCCATCACCGCAGCCAACCTGCCGGCCAGCTCACCGCGGTAAAAGGTCTCCGCGCCTCCCGCCGCCAGCTCTTGCAACGTATCCGCCAGCCGCGGCTGCCGGAGCACATCGCCAGGTTGAATCATCTGACCCCCCGGCATGTACTGCGCCCGCGAGCCCGGGTATTCGCGAAAGACCTCAGACTTGCGCTGCAGGTATCGACTGACCCGGGGAGACACGGGAAATCCCTCTGTACTCAGCCGTATGGCTGGGCCGAACAGTTCTGCAAAGGGCAGCCGGCCGAATCGCTCGTTGGCCGTCGCCCAAGCACCCACCGCGCCCGGCACCGCACTGCTGAGCGGACCGTGTCGGGGCACCCCGCCCATCTCCCGGTAATACTCATATGTCGCCCTCTCGGGCGATCTGCCGCTACCATTGACGGCAGTGTACTCATCTGTCTGTGCATCATATACAAGCATAAAACAGTCGCCACCCAGATGGCAAAGCGTGGGATCGACGACGTTTTGCGCGGCTCCGACAGCTATAGCCGCATCCACAGCGTTACCGCCTCTTCGCAGCACCTCCAGGCCCGCATGGGCCGACGGCAGGTTGGAGCAGGACACCATGCCCCCCTGCGACAGCACTTCTCCGCGCTTCGGATAGTCAACGACGTGCTCGTTGCCCAGCGGAGGCACGCCACCTCGCATCGAATTAGACCTGTTCATGTCATCATCTCCCAGCTAACTATTTGGCTGCAGACCCGTGCTAACCGGTGAATTCTGCCCCAACTCGGTAGTTCTGAATGCCTCCACACCCAGGGTCTGCGCCCACTGATCTGCAATGAAGTTGATTCCCAGCCAGTCACTGGCCATATGACCGCTGATGATAAGATTTCCGCGCCCCGCCTCTCTCAGCTGCCGCAGTGAAGCGGGGTCAATGTGTATGTACATGACCGTGTCTACTCCGGCCGAATAATAAGCTTCGGCCACCTCCGCACCTCCGTTGCTCAGGGCGCCGTGCGCCACCACCGTTTCACCCGCCGCATCAGCTGGATCGCCCACCGCGACCCACGGGGCAGCATAGCTGCTGCGAAACTCCGGATACACCAAAAGCGAACGCGCCACATCATCCAGCGTGGCGGACGGATTGTCCGTCAGCTCGTCATCCACCGCCTCCTGCATCCGCGCCCGACCGGCCTCGTCGCAGGGCCCGTGCAGGCTGATCAACGGCATGCCCAGCTCCTGTGCGATGACCGGAACCTGGCTGTGGTTGTAGGTGTGACCGGCGAGACGGAGAGCCAGAGACCGTTTCTGCACTGCCCGATCGGCCTCTTCCGCCGCGAGGCCGGCCTCCCGGAGCATGTCCGCATGCCGCTCGAATACGCGATGTGCGCGGCCCCGGGCATGTCCACCGACGGGATGATGCGCGACGACACAGTCATATCCCAGCTCCCGGGCCAACAGCAGCTCCGCCGTCCCCACATCCATACCCACGAAGACGCGCTCAATGCCACAGCCGGGCACGTGAATCTCACTGTCGGCCGTGAGTTCATCGAATCCAGCTGCATCCAGCGCCACCTGTACCAGATCTTCTGTGGTAACTCCGCTTCGTTTACTGTCTGACATAATGTGTCCCTTCTAAAGCGACCGCCGCAGGACGATCGCTGTTACAGTCATTGCGACGATGGCAAACATCCCCGAAAGCACCGAGCGCAGCAGAGCCAGCTGCAGAAACTGTCCGACCGCCACATCTACCGGTATGGTCCCGACCGCCCGACTCCCGCAGTAGGTTACGTAACCCGCCGATGCAACCTGGGATGAAATAATATTCGGCAGTACCGCGACGAGCCTCATTCGCTCCACCAGCGAGAGGAGTATTGCCGCCAGAGAGACGGCAGCGTAGAAGCTCCAATCCGGCCGGCTCCAGATTGCAAAGGAGCGGAAGGTGGGGTCGGTCGCCAGACTCCACTCGAACAGAGCAACCCACACAAAGCCGTGCAGCAGCACCCGATTGGCTCTATTCACCCGGTGCCTCCTTTTCCCCGAAAATTTGCATCTCCTGCGTCCGCGCCACCCAGTAGTCCCACCGCGGCACCCCCAGGCGAAACCTGCTGTACAGGACGAGATTTCCCGCATCGACAGTTCCGTCCAGTCGCTTCAGCGCCCCGTACCCCGACGTACCCTCCACCGGGCGAAAGCGCAGGATGATGTCCCGCTCCTCGTTTGCGCCGACGCTCTGCATTTCAGCTGTGAATTTGACCGCCTTCTCCACCACATGATCGTCTACGTGAAGATGGGCGTTAAAATCTCTTATCTTCAGTCTTTCTTCCCCCACATTGGCGGCAACCAGCGTCACGATCGCCAGCGGGTCATCTCCGCTATCAATGGCGATCTCCCCGACGCGAAAGCTGAAGCCGCCGAGCGTCCGCGCGGTCGACAGGTAGTGCATTCCGTAGCCCGCACTCAGGCCGGCAAAAAGGAAGATACCCGTCAGAAGGAGAGCTGTGACTGCATTTTCCAGGACGGAACGCGGTAGCTTCACTCTCTTCATCCTCCAATGCAGAGCGCCGGTCTGTGCGGGGAGGTCCGCCGGCGATCTTCACCCGACCTCCCCGTCTGTGCATTACGCGCCGTCCTGCCGAGTTAAGCTTCTGTTCCCCGGCGGTCCGAATGGGCAGCCGCCCCGGGGTCTCCCCTCTATTGACCGAAGAGGCCGTGCGCGATCTGTTCCACTTCCGCTTCCTGCAGGAAGCGGGGATAGCCCGGCTTGGCCGCCAGCGCTTCCTCCATCTGCTCTATGACCGAACCGACCGCCTCTTCATCGGAAGGATAGCCCATCTGCCGCAGCTTCACCTCGGTGGCCGGTCCGTTCATGGTGTTCTCGCCCCAGACGATGAGGTTCTCTGCTCCCACCATGCTCGGTGCAAAGGGGTGTACTCTCTCCTGCCCGTGCTCGCGGGCCTCGAGTACAGCCTTTACGAAGGATTCCAGCTCACAGATGAAAGCGTGCTCGCCCACGATGGGCTTGTTCCGGTGAATCGGGATTCCCGTCTCCTCCGTCACTACCTGCGCGTACTCGTTGAGTTTGGACAGATCTATATTCGTCTCTATGCCGTACAGCATCTCCAGACTGGTCACCACTTCCTCCAGCGCCGCCAGTCCGCAGTGAATGGCTATGCCG
>PWGR01000321.1 GCA_003554565.1 Clostridia bacterium | reverse complement strand
TGCTTACGCTTTCGGGATTGCGCACCGGCAGTTCAACAACAAAGACAGTCCCCCGTGGCTGATTGCTTTTGACCCGGACATACCCCCCGTGATCCGAAACTATGGATTTGGCTATGGCCAGTCCAAGACCCGTTCCCTCTTTTTTGCTGGAATAATACGGCTCAAAAAGCCTGGCCCTTTCCTCGGAACTAAGCCCCGGGCCATTGTCCGCCACCTGCACGAAAACCCTGTTGAGCTGGGCATCATAATCCAGATCTATGGACACTTTACCGTCGCCAGTTTTATCAATTGCCTCTGCCGCATTAAGAAAGATATTCAGGAGCACCCTTTTCATGGCATCCCGGTCAAAGCTGAACTGGGGGATATTTGAGGCAATGGTCAGCTCCCAGCCTATCTGCCTGTGGCTCTGTTCAAACATGGACACCACCTCCTGAACCAGGCTGTCCAGGGAGTCAGTCCTGGGCCTGACCTCCGGCAGCTTGGCAAAGGTGGAAAATTCTCTGACCATCTGCTGCAGGTTTTCCACCTGCCTGATAATTAGCTGGGTGCTCTGCTCGAAGGATGGATCCCTTACACTGGAAGAAAACTTTTTCTCCAGCCTCTGTGCCGACAGCTTGATGGGGGTAAGGGGGTTCTTGATCTCGTGGGCTATACGCCTGGCCACTTCTCTCCAGGCTGCCAGCCTCTGCATCTTTTCCAGCTCGGTAATGTCTTCAAATACAGCCACGATTCCGTAATCGTCCCCCTGCTCCCCTCTCAGGATCACAGCATTTACCAGTATCTTGACAATACGCCCCTTAACCTCCAGGTCCAGCTGTCTCTGCCACTGGGATTCCGGAAGATCATGCAGCTGATTGAGGACTTCGTGAATCAGACTGCCGTACTCTCCTCCCACCAGATCTAAGGGGTACTGACCCAGCACTTTCCTGCTATCTATACCCAGAATGTATTCTGCCGCCTTGTTTACCGTGGTTATCCTGCCTTCATGATCTACAGATATGACTCCGGCGGTAATGTTATCCAGGACTGCATGCATATACCTGCCCCTGGATTCCAGCTCCTGATTCTGGCTGGCCAGGCGCATGTTGGCCCGGGTCAGGCTGTTCTGACTCTTTTCCAGGTCCCTGGCCATCTTGTTGAAGGATTGAACCAGCAACCCCAGTTCGTCATCGGACTGATCCTGAAGACGCACACTCAGATCTCCCCTGGCTATCCTTTCGGTGCCCTCGGCCAGGGCCTGCACTGGAGCGGATATTTCCCTGGAAAGCTTGAAACCGAACCAGGTGGAGCCGAAAATGATCAGCAGGGTGATGACCCCCAGTATGGTATACAGGGCGGTCTTCATGGGGTTCTTGATGGTTTCCAGCTTGCGGTACTCTTCAATACCCTGCACAATACCGTCCAGCCTGGACAAAAGGCCCGGCTCCAGGGTCTGCCCCATAACCAGAAAGCCCGTCCTGGCCTCATCCACAGGCATAATGCCCACCACCAGGTCTCCAGATTCTTCACTGGGCCACATGCCCGTCCAGTATTCAGGGCTTTCAAGCAGTTCATCCCAGGGAACGCTCTGCCTGATTTCAGGCCAGTAAGTTTCCCACTCCTCATCAGCAAACCAGTTCTGTTCACTTAGAGAGGGGCTGATAATCCCCATGAGACTCAGATCATGTTCAATTTCCTTTTTGTTCTCCAGAAAATTGCTCATGCCCGGGCCACCCCACAGATACTGCTGGGAACGGATCTGATCCAGAGCGATTTCCGAACGTACTTCCAGGCCCTGCTTGACTGAGGCATAAAACACCTGACCCACTTCCAGTGCCTGCTGCATGGACTGGCCAACCTGCTCCTGAAACCAGTAGTCCACCGATGTGTGGACAAAGCGTACTGCAATGAAAAACATCAGGACAGTGGGGACAATGGACAGGGCGATAAATGTCATCACCAAGCGTGTTCTGAGCTTGGACCCCAGGACCTTGCGCCTGCGTTCAATGACCAGCTTGAAAACATTTCGGACAACCAGAAAAAGTACCAGGAGTAGAAGAATAAGGTTCACATTGAAGAAGGCCAGGAAAAGGTAGGATTCAACTCCGAAAAAGTGCAGTTCTATCCAGGTCAGAAGGCCCATTAGTCCCACTGCTGCCAGGGCAATATAAACCTCCCTGAGCCTTCTGCGTTTTTCCCTGGGATCAGGACCGGCAACTTCTATAGTGTTCTGATTCACCTTTAAAACCCTGTACTTGAATTCTCTCGCAGTACCTTATATTTTTAACGTAACCATTCAGGGAATCCTCGGTTGTGATTACTGGCACGAGGCGTGATTCCGGCATCCCCTGTATGGTTACTTTTTAAACCTGCAATGACGCTTAGAAAATGGGTGACTTGTAAAATCATTGTCATTGCAGGGTTAAAATGAAAACTCCTTCTCGTAGCGTACTTCAGGAACTACATCCCATGACAAAAAAAACAGCGTGGATTTTATCCACTGGGGGACGTCCTTAGAAATAACCCTTATTCCAATGTGGAGTTTGTAATCTCTCTGGGGCATAAGTTCTTCCAGCGGAGCGAGCTTTATGCTGATATTTTCAAACAGAGCGTCAAAGCTGTCCTCCTGCAGTTTTTTCAGAGTATATGTCTTGTCTGGAAATTTGATCATGTACTCTTCTGACAAGAGGTCTTTTGCCATGTCGACCTCGATGGTCTTCTCTTGTATATTTTTATTCCAGAAAAGGGTCCTGTGCCTTTTCAACTTTATTGTACAGATCATACTTATCTTGTTTCCATCGTGCAAAGCCTTCTGAATCTTTTCAAACTCCTCGATATCAATGGAAAACATGGCCACAAGATAGTCTTCCTGAGTATCGATCAAGAAGCTGGAAAAGTCCAGCGGTTGTGCTCTGGATTCATAGACATGCAAAAATGACATTCCAGTAAACACAAAAAAGACCAAAATGTATTTAAAAAGTGATCTGTACATTAATTCATATTTTGATTGAATCACATTTGTGTGGTTGCTTTATTTTCAGCTTGCAAATAATTACAAATTGTATCTGTTCAGCTTTTTGCATGTGGCACGGGGACATATCCCTGATTTAACTGTAGCTGAAGGCAATATCAGTTGGTAAATATAAGAATCAGCACTACAGTTATGGCTATAATAGGAACAGCCATAACCTTCAAAAAAAGTATCAATCCTTCTTTCATGTTAAACTCCTTTAGTTCCGTACCTTGACCAGGTGCTACTGTTTTTAGTGTTGTAACCATTCAGGGAGTGCTCGGTGGTGACTCATGGCATTAGGCCAGGGGACTGTCCCCGCACTTATTTTTCTAACGCTCGCATCTGTAAATTGTTCATCAGAAAAAAATAAGTGCGGGCCTGTCCCCCTGGCCCTGAATTGTTACTCAGTGTTTATCCTGATGGTTTTCAGGCAAAAATATCCGCCATTGAATAAAGCTTCCCGGGTTTCTGCTCTACAAGCCATCTTGCAGCCCTTAGAGCGCCCTGGGCGAAAGTCTCCCTGGAATGGGCCCTGTGAGTCACCTCCACCCTTTCGCCGGGTCCCAGAAAATAAAAAGTATGCTCTCCCACTACATCCCCGCCGCGCAGGGTTTGAACTCCCACTTCGTCTTTCTGTCTTTCTCCGATTATGCCGTGACGAGCGTATACGCCGTGCCTGTCCATATCCAGCCCTTTGGTTTCAGCCAGGATCTGGGCCAGCTTGACCGCAGTACCTGAAGGGGCATCCTTTTTGAACTTGTGGTGAATCTCCATTATTTCCAGGTCGTACTTCTCACCCAGACTCTTGAGCAGTTCCGGAAGGATCTGAATGAGGACATTAATGCCTACGCTCATATTCGGAGCCCAGAAAAGCCTGGTGGATGCGGCCAGGC